>JAUPLE010000151.1 GCA_030837085.1 Acidobacteriota bacterium
TTCCCTCCTGGGAATGGGCGCCGGTTTGCTGGCAAAACTCAAATCGCCGCACACAGTCTCTTCCTTATGGGAAAAAGTCCGGCATTACGGTGAAATTCATTCCTATGAAAAATACATCCTCACCCTGGATTTACTTTTTCTATTGAATCTTATCGAATTTAAAGCAGGGGTATTGAAAAGGATAAATGCATGATTAAGGCCGTTCGTTGCGATAAGCCTTCGTTTAGAGAAGTCCGGTTTAAACCGGGTTTCAACGTAATCCTTGCTGAACGAGTAGGCGAAGCGACGGATAAAGATTCCAGGAATGGCCTGGGGAAAACCACCCTTATCGAGATTATCCATTTTTGCCTGGGGGCTTCCACAAAAAAGAATGAATGTCTGCGGTTAAAAGAGCTGGAAAACTGGACCTTTATCCTGGATATGTCTCTCAAAGGAAAGGATTACTCTATTTATAGGAATACGCTTGATTTCTCGAAAGTTAAAATCAAAGGTGATGTTTCCGGATGGCCAATTAAACCGGTGTATGATGAAGGTGAGAAAAAATACATTCTGCCGGTGAAGGACTGGAATATAGTGTTGGGGAACCTGGTGTTCGGACTCACGGTAGAATCGACTGAGAAGAAGTATTCTCCCACGTTTCGCAGTTTGATCTCTTATTTTATGCGGCGGGGAGTGGGGGCGTACCAGTCGCCGTTTAAGCATTACTCGCAGCAAAAGGAAAGTGATATTCAAACCAATAATGCGTTTCTCCTGGGATTGAACTGGGAATAATCGTCGGAATTCCAGGAATTAAAAGATAATGAGAGAACTTTGAACGAATTGAAAAAAGCCGTCGGTCAGGGCCTATTGACGGGTTATGTTGGCACAAGGGGCGAACTGGAAGCGGAAAGGGTAACCGTGGCAGATGAAATCCAGCGGTTGGAAAAACAATTAAAATCCTTTAAAGTTCATCCGCAGTATTTTAAAATCCAGGAGGAAGTGAACGCCTTAACAAAGGAAATTCATGATATTACGAACCGCAATACCATGAACCGGCAAATCCTGGATAAATACAGGGAAAGCCTGGTGGAAGAGAAAGATGTGTCCATAGATAAGGTTACTCAGGTTTATGGGGAGGCGGGGTTGGTTTTCCCGGGTGGTTTGTTGAGGAAGTTGGGGGAAGTTTCGGATTTTCACAAGCAATTGATAATGAACAGGAAAGAGTATTTGAATTCAGAAATTATCAGGCTTTCCAGGGAGATCGAGGAGCAAAAGCTGGAGGTTGAAACGCTTTCGAATAAGAGGGCGGAATTAATGGGGATATTGGAGACACACGGTGCGTTGGAGGAGTATTCGAAATTGCAGGAGCGGGCAGGCGGTTTCAGGCAGCGATTGGAAGAAGTGAAGAACCGGTTGGAGAATTTGAAGCGGTTCGAAGAGGGGAAGCGCAGTTTAAAAATCGCCAAAGAGGAGTTATATCAAAAAGCCCGCCGGGATTTCCAGGAACGGTTTTCGGGGGTAGAGAAGGCGATCAAGTATTTTAACCGGTTTTCCGAGGGCTTGTATTCCGAACCGGGGATTTTGTCTATCGATGTCCTGGATAAAGGGTACGAGTTTGATGTGGAGATCAAGCGGGCGCGGAGCCAGGGGATCGGGTATATGAAGGTATTTTGTTATGATCTCACGTTGGCCGGTCTCCTTTTAGAATCCGGGTATACCTGGAATTCTTTGATCCATGACAGTACCATATTTGACGGCGTGGATGAAAGACAGATTGCCAGGGCGTTGGAGTTGGCGGCGGGTGAAGCAGGGGCCCAGGGTATCCAGTATATTTGTGCCTTGAATTCGGACAATGTGCCTTATAATGATTTCAGTGAAACGTTCAAGGCCGAATTTGATAAGCATGTGATTATCACATTTACAGATGCGAGGGATGATGGCGGATTATTGGGGATCAGGTTGTAAGATAAGACAGCGGTGGCATTTTTTTGAGTGTTCCCTATCCCCCTCAATTACTTCAGGAATGCAGATCAATAATAATTTTTAAGGACTTTAAAAAGTATGCTAAATACCCAATTTATGATCACGAATCATTTTATCTGCTTCTTTGAATATTACTCGACAATTTGCATACCAATTTTTATATACTGGAAATTCTTTCACATTATCTGCCTCAATTTTGCCTAGCATATAGCTGGAAATATCTCTTAAAGTATTTTCAATCCATATTGGCATAGTTGGTCTTTGATTGGGTAGGCTGTATATACTCATATTTTTGTGATCTGTAATACATGGAACGATACCACCAAGCTTTGGGCCAAAACCAATCTTTCTCGTAATAAATGCAGTTGCCATAACTTTTCCAAGACCAGCTCTATGTACTCCATTGGTTTCGAGGATCGTAGTTGCATCTTTGTCGGAAATACCCGAAGTAAAAATAGATAAGCCAACATATTGATCCGAATAATTGGTTCCCCTTAGTGCTTTTCCTTTAGAAGAAATGTATTCTATTATTGATGCCGTATCTGAATCAGTCCATTCAGGCTTAACTAAAAACAGATACAAACCACCTTGACTGGTTTCACATTGTAATAGAATTGCATCGTTTTCTTCAAGTTGATAAGTTATCTTAGCAATACCTTTTAACTCCAAAATTGAAACGAGTTTGGTTAAATAATCAGGTTTTTTAAAAAAGGATTTTCTTCTAACCTCATCTAAAATACTCACGCTAACCTCCATTCATAATGTCAAAAGCTTTTATCGATAAATCTTTGAAGTAATATAGTACAAAATTTCAAATCGAAAGTCAATAGCATCATTTCTGGTAACCCCCCATTTTTTTTCATGCTGCCTCCTCGAACCAGAAATATTCAAGTTCATCAGGTAGGAGGGTATTTCTGAATAAAGTCATCTGTTGAGGCGCATTTTTTGCCTGTCCCCTATCCATATGATGGCACAGATTAGGCGGATTAAAAATAAAAAGTCTTTAATCATCGTCATCAGCGTTATCAGCGAAATCCGCGGTTCAGACAGTTAAAAACAAACTCAGTGTCATTTTACACAGCCGCCGTGCCATATTGCACGGGCCTTGTGTCATCTTAAACAACCGTTGTGGCATTTGCCAAAGGATATTTGTCATTTGCCGCAGACCTTTTGGCAGTTGCCATAGATGCTCGGGCATTTGCCACAAACTCTTTGTCATTTGCCTCAAGTGTTCTGGCATTTGTCAAAGATGTTCCGGCATTTGCCCCAGGAGTTTTGTCAATAAGCGCTAAAGGAAGTACCACTCTATCTTTCACATAAATACCGAAAAAATTTTTATGGCTCTAATCCGTTGGAGTTCAGTGCTTCGATTATGCTGTAAAAAGATTCCGCGGATGGCCCAGATTACCTCGATTTAAATCAGGAAAGTTTTTATCCGCGTCATCAGTGTAATCAGCGTAATCCGCGGTTCTGACAGTTGATGAAAAATAAGCAAAAAAGCTGAGCCACACACAGGCGACAAAACGGCAACACGGACTAAACACGGTCAAAACCAAAAAAGCGCCAGTCAATAAAATTCCTTTGCAGGAAATGTTCTCCTTCCCCTGGAAAAAGTTCCCCCGCGCACAAACAAAGTTCTCCCGCGCACGGAAGTAGTTTGCCCGCGCACAAATATAGTTTCCCCGCGCATGGAAGTAGTTTGCCCGCGCACAAATAAAGTTTTCCCGCGCACAGATATAGTACCCCCGCGCACAGCAATTGTTTTCCCGCGCACGGATGTAGTTCCCCCGCGCACAAATGTAGTTTCCCCGCGCACAAAAATAGTCTTCGCACGCACCATAATCATCATCATACGCACCGGTTAAGTTTCCCCACAGTCTGGAAGCCCTTTACTTCAGATCGATAAGGAAACCCCTTCAGCATTATATATCCTTATTCCGCTATAAATCGATCATCCCTGGAGCTAATCTCTTCTGCCCAGGCAAACAATCGTTATATTATAAGAAGGAAAACTTCGCATCAGTCCCCATTGCCGCTAAGAACTCGACGATACACGAAAGAAAAACTTAGCCACAGACAGTATGGCAACACGAACACTCACGGACAAAAACAGCCCACGAATTCCTCGAATTACCCACGAAGCAACCTGTGGACTAATTCTTTTTCGCGGCCCTTCGCGTTCTTCGGTTGTGCCGGGTTAAAACCCTGCCAATCTAACCAATTGTGAGGAATTGGTAATGTTAATTGTTCGTATGACATTTAGTCGCGCAATGGCGTGTGCGGTAA
>JAUPLE010000152.1 GCA_030837085.1 Acidobacteriota bacterium
TAGGTGTACTTTACCGACGTGCCCAGCCAACAATGCCTCGTAAGTTTCTCTGACGAAGTCTTCGTATTTCTGTGCGTCTATGAGCTGCCGGTACGGTGATTTCGTTTTCATCTGATTTTATCAACATAACAACAATTATGCAGTCTGTATAAAACAATAAACACAGACCGTTTCCTTCCGTATAAAAACTTTTCTTGACTTCTTGTATCCCATTTAAACTCTGTCATATCCACCTCCTTTGATAGAGTACATGAACAATAAAAAAATGTCAAGCCTTTTCCTCAAAAAAACAATGAATCATGGGACCATCAAAAATCCCCCATTGAACTTTTTATTTTCGAAAAAGGTTGAAAATTTGAACGCAATGGTATATATTTAAGCCTGGAAAATAAGTTAAATGAGGTGATTATATGAACGATATGGGAATAAGTCAATTTAAAAGCCACGCAGCAGAAGTACTCATCAGGCTTGCCAAAACTCAAGAAAATATAATCATTACTAGGAGAGGTAAACCCTTAGCCCGGATTATTCCCTATCACGATGCGGATAAGACTCCCAAACCGGGTAAACTAGCCAACACACTTATCTTTGAAAAAGATATCGTCTCACCTTTAGGAAAGGAGATGTGGGACGCTTGCAAATGAAATATCTACTCGATACCCATACCTGGATATGGTGGAACATGAATCCGGGTAAATTGTCAAAGAAAGTTAAAATGCTGATTAGCAATACCGAGGGATATGATGAACTTCTTCTATCTGCAATTTCTCCCTGGGAATTCAGTAAACTTCTTGAAAAGAAAAGGTTAGGGATATCCTGCAATCCTGAGGATTGGATAAAGGTAGCGCTTGACATGCCAAAGCTCAGGGTGATTCCTCTGCATCCTATTTTAGCCTACCGTTCAACCGTGTTGCCGAAACCTTTTCATGATGACCCGGCAGATCAGATTATTGTGGCATCTGCACGTGAAGAGAATGCCATAATCCTGACAAAAGATCAAAAAATCCTTGCATATGAACATGTAAAGAGTCTTTGGTAGAGCTAAGGTTATAGGCGGATCAGGCATGATGGTTTCTTTAGAGATTTTTGCACAAACCTTTTCAAAAGTTTGGCCCACCCGCGCAAACACTTCCCCAGAATTGAACAGTTACACAAAAAGGCGGTTGCTTTTTTAAAAATATATGATATTATATGGGACGAGGTAAGAACATGGAAACCACGAGAGCCATTTTAGATCACGCGATTAACATGCCTCCCGCCGAGAAATTTGTCATTATTGAAGGGTTGTTGAACAGCCTGGATGAGCCGAATAAAACCATCGATGAAATATGGGCCATCGAGGCGGAAAAAAGATTAAAGGCTTACAAAGAAGGAAACTTAAAAACACTAACCTATGAAGAAGATGCCCTAAGACATGTCCCCAACTATATTCAGGTACAAAAGCTGATGAATTCATTAAAGCATGGAAAACCTATTTTAACCGGTAATGTTACAAATATCTCAAACATTGGTTTTTGGATATTGGTAAACGATAAGGAATATTTTGTTCCTTTCTCCAATTACCCGGAATTTAAAAATGCAAAGATAGATGAAATTTTCAATGTACAATTCCTGTCTCCCAGGCAATTGTATTGGCAATCCCTGGATTGCGATATTGAACTAGATGCTTTAGAAGCACCGGAACGATTTCCCCTCCGGTTCCATAGACAAGTGGTATGAAATCTTGAAAAATAATAGGGGAACGGAATGGGACAGCCAAAAAATTCGCCCTTACTGGCAGACCGCCTGCTTAATAGCCTCGATTCTCCCAGAAGGAGAGAGATCAATCTATTGTGGGCTGATGAAGCGGAACGCCGCGTTCAACAAATCAAAAACGGCGAAGTGATCCCCCTACCAGGGAAAGAAGTGATTCAAGATATTCACAAAACTCTCAATTGATGAACTACTTTATATAAGGAAGGGACAATCAAAAATCCCCCTTTTTAAAAGTTTGGCCCACAACGCATCGCCGGGAGAAAGAATGGGACAGCCATGAAAATATGGGTTCTGTTAGTTATAGGCCCTTTTATTGGTAAGAAGAATGGGCCAGTCTAGAAATCCGCATTCTAAAAAAGAGAAAATTCCGGGCTGTTCCCCCGCAAAAAAAATGGTAAGGGCGGTCAGCAAAAAGAAGCGGTCGCCCTTACCATCACAATCACTTATACCCTATAATATACTATAAATTCACAAATTATTGTGTTTCAAAGTAAAATTGGAGGTCGCCGGCGGTACTGGTAGGTTTCCACCTGTTCCAGGTTGACCCGCCATCCGTACTGTACTCCGCCGCCCCATCTGTAAAAAGATTATCAACATTAAACCCGTTAAAGGCGCCCTCTTTTAAAGGATAAAACTCATATTTATCACTCGTCCCGTCATCGACTACAGACCTGAAGACCAAATAGTATTGCGTATCGGCGGATAATGTTACCGAAGTATCGTAAAAAAGCCATTTTATCCATTGATACGTACCATCGCTTGTCCATGATCTATATCCATATGCGTCTGTCAGAACGGTTCCACTGCTGTCGGTGATTTCAGCCCTTAATGATGTTGGGCTGCCGATTTTTTTCACCCGGGCCCATAATGCAGTAACTGTGACGCTGCTTGATGGTTTGATTGTTTGTCTAACCCGGTGGTCGAGCGTACTGTTATGCTGCACGTATTTAGGTGTAGCGATCCATACCTCATCATATCCCTGTCCTTGTTTATTGCCGCTTGTGTAAGTCAATTCGTAGATAGGCGTTGATGAATTCTTTCTTTCCCATGTGCCCGTGGGTGAAGTTCTCCAATACAATCCGAGGTCCAAATCCGATATCCCTGGTTGATTTGGAGTGTATGTCGGAGTAGTATAAAGTACATTCACCGATGTGTAATTAACAGTTGGATCAAGGTCGGTATTCTTGAATACTAAATGATATAGCGTGCCCGCTGATAAATATGGAGTACTATCGAAATCTAACTCTTGAAAGTAACCTGAGAGGGGATCGGTCAGGGTCGCGGTGGCTAAAACAGTTCCTGAGGGAAGGTTCGTAGAAGAATTGTTGGTTTGAAGCTCGCAGTCAATAACACCCCCGGTTCCGCCGCTGTAGGCGCCGCCATATATATTGTACCACAATATCTTGTCGGCATAGCCCGAGTATTTCGCTTTGAATCTAAAACAACACTCGGAACCGTCATAAATTCCAACCCTGTAATTTGTGAGTGAGTTTGCATTCCAGGGGCAACCATATTTACCCGCATAAGCCGGCGCGGATAAAACAAATACAACAATAACAAGCATTAAAATCGTTGTGTAGAGCTTAGGTTTGTGCAAAAGTTTTACTTTTTTCATTTTTTCTCCTAGTCAATGATTAATGATTCAGGAGTAATTATAGCATGATTTCACCTTTTTTTTGTAAAGATTTATAAATCTTTATACTTTTTACCCCAAACCGGTTTGAATAAAGAAAGATTTGACAGTCACTGCACAGTCCGGATCATAAAAATGTTTCTGATAGTTTTCCCGCGGCGCCCCCATGCTGGGGGGCCCATCTTGTAGGACTAAACCGGACGGTTTAACTTCGTAACAGCATCAGGCTCAGGACCACCGGGCATTGTGTAAACAAAAATTTTTTAGGGGTCCAGCCCCGCGGCACGGGAAAAAAATAAGGGATTAGCAGTAAAAGGGCATTGCAGAACATTTCTATTTCTGCTAAAATGGGGGCATGGACAAAGAAAAATTAACCGGAGAAGCAATCGCATTCCGTCCCATTGCGGAAGATGACAGCGAATTCCTTTACAAATTATACGCCTCCACCCGGGCCGAGGAAATGGCCTTGACCGGCTGGAACGAAAAAGAAACGGAAGCATTTTTACGCTCGCAATTCAATCTTCAACATACCCAGTATATGAAGAATTATACCGAAGGCGGTACTTTCGAGATCATCCTGGTCGATCATACCCCGGCCGGCAGACTCTATCTCCAACGGAAGCCCAACGATCTCCACATCATCGATATCGCCCTCCTGCCCGAATTCCGCGGCAAAGGAACCGGTTCCAGGATCATGAAAGAACTCATGGCGGAAGCCGATCAAAAAAAACTTCCCCTGAGTCTTTATGTAGAGCAATTCAACCCGGCCCTGGGACTATACGAACGCCTGGGTTTTGAAAAAAAAGAACTTATCGGCGTCTATTTCTCCATGGTGCGGCCGCCAAAGCGTAATGATGAATGATGACAATTAAAACCATTTTTATTTTTAACCCTATATTGCTTTACTTTTCTTTTTTTTTTCAGTAAACTACCCCTATGTTAGAACTAAAGAATTTTGCCAGTCGGCATTTACCAAAGAGCCTACGGAGGTCAACGTGATTGAAAAATTAAACAAGGCCAGTTTCGATCCGTTATTGAACGACAAATTCGAGGTTTTCCCTGTTGGGATGGAGAGGGTGGAAATTGAATTGGTGCAAATTAAGGATAAAAGCACGGAATATACGGATGCTTTTTCCCTGCTCTTTCGCGGTCCACGGGAAAATCTATTCCGCCAGGATACGCACCGGTTGAAACACCCGGGACTCGGCGAATTCGATATATTCATCGGTCCGATTATGTACCCGAAAACCGATGGGATATATTACGAAGTGGTTTTTAACCGTTTAAAGCAGCCTAAAGATTAAATTTAATATAAGGAGGAACAATGTCAGATCAGTTTTATGGAGAAATCAGGATGTTCGGCGGCAATTATGCCCCCCAGGACTGGGCGCTGTGCCAAGGACAAGCACTGCAGATCAGTCAGAACGACGTTTTGTATTCTCTCATAGGGGTAACATACGGTGGTGATGGTATTACCACTTTCAATTTGCCCGATTTGAGAGGGCGAGTCCCGGTTCACATGGGAACGGGAACGGGCCTGACGCAGCGAATAATCGGGCAGAGCTTGGGAGCGGAGGCAGTGACCTTGACGGCCGATACATTGCCGTCCCATACACATACCCTGAATGCAGGAAGCGCGACAGGAACCCTGTACGACCCGTCCGGTAATATACTGGCGGGCTGTACGACTACGAATAC
The DNA here is from genome assembly GCA_030837085.1 of Acidobacteriota bacterium. Lineage (GTDB taxonomy): Bacteria > Acidobacteriota > Aminicenantia > UBA2199 > UBA2199 > JAKAGC01. The sequence continues at coordinate 5,087 of JAUPLE010000152.1, forward strand.
GCTCCAGTCCTATACCACGACGAATGCAACGCCCATCGCGATGAATGCGGCGGCCATCCAGTCGGCCGGCAGCAGTCAGCTACACAACAATATGATGCCGACCCTGTGCATCAATTTCATTATCGCCCTGACAGGGTATTATCCCTCAAGGGGCTAAAAGGAGGAAACCATGGCAGATCCATTTTTATCAGAAATCAGGCTTTTCAGTTTCGGTTTTGCACCCCAGGGTTGGTCCACCTGTGACGGGCAATTATTGCAGATAACTCAAAACAATGCGCTGTATGCACTGATAGGGATTACATACGGCGGGAACGGCACCACCAACTTCAATTTACCCGATTTGAGGGGACGTACTCCCATCCACTTCAATTCCAGTTATGCCCGCGGTGTGAAGGGCGGCAGCGAAACGGTGGTCTTGACCGAAAACACCATCCCGGCGCACACTCATTCGCTGGCGGCCACGAGCACCCCAGCCGCTTCCAATACCCCGGCGAGTAATGTATTGTCATTGTTACCCTCGGATAAAGCCGAGTATGCCGCTGCAACGGCTGTGAATACCACACTAAACGCAGGGGCCGTTGCAACGGTGGGCAGTTCGGTTGGACATAACAACATGCAACCGTCACTGGTCCTTAATTTCTGCATCGCCATGACCGGGATTTACCCCCCAAGGTCATAATAAGGAGGACAATATGGCAGATCCATATATCGGAGAAATCAGGATATTTCCATTTAGTTATGCCCCCATGGGGTGGGCCTTTTGCAATGGGCAAAGCATGCCTGTCGCGCAATATCAAGCGTTGTTTGCCGTTATCGGGACAATTTACGGCGGCGACGGCCAAAATTATTTTAATCTCCCCAATCTCCAGGGCCGAGCCGCCATGGACATGGGAACAGGCCCCGGGCTGACAGCCAGGAATCTCAACGACCAGGTCGGCGCTTCCACCGTAACATTGACCGGCGGCCAACTAAACCAGCATACCCATAACCTGGTGGCCCAGAACGTAGACGCTAACAGCGCCGCCCCAACGTCTAACTACCTGGCCAAATCGACCGTCAATACTCCACGGGGAAGAGCCGCCGCCAACACCTACGCGGCGCCCGGCGCAATGACGCCGATGGCTCCCACGGCGCTCACTTCGTTCGGCAAAGGCCAGGCCCATGATAATATGCAGCCCTACCTGCCGCTTAGTCTGTGTATGGCGCTGGAAGGTATTTTCCCTGTTAGGCCGTAACGTTGAAACCCCGATAGAATATAAACCCGGTTGTGAAGAACACATTTCCCTTTTCCTGCTCTTTACAACCGGGTTATACATTTAAGTAATCGCAATTTTTTAAAATAAAAATTACAAGGAAAACAAATACAAAGTTAACAATAAAATTATAAATGAGAGGTTCAAGATGAAAAAATTATTAATAATAATAGGCGTTTTTTTGATACTGGTGATGAACCTGGCCGCACAGTCAAAAATATACTGGGTGGATTATTCCACGGGTAAAGTGCAACGTTCGAATACCGACGGCTCTTCGGTGCAAGACCTGGTCACCGGTTTATCCGACCCCACCGGGATAGCGGTCGATAGTATCAATGGAAAAATATACTGGGGCAAAGGGTTATCCCCGAGCAAAATACAACGGGCCAACCTCGACGGCTCTTCCGTTACCGACTTGATTACCGGTATGTCAAACGTCGTGGATATCGCCCTGGACGTTAATAATGGGAAAATATACTGGACCAGCAACTTCGATCAAAAAATCCAGCGCGCCAACCTGGACGGGTCCAATGTCCAGGACCTGCTCACAGGAAGACAGGAACCCGCCGGGATCAGCGTGGATACGGTTAATGGGAAAATATACTGGGTAGAACGAACCGGTCTGAAAATCTGCCGCGCCAACCTGGACGGATCGTCTGTCCAGGATTTGATTACTTCCGGTTTAACCAACCCTTACGGGTTGGAATTGGACCTGACCAATTCAAGAATTTATTTTTCCGATTTTGGTGGGGTCGGGAAGATACAGAGGGCCAACCTGGACGGGACCGGCGTGACCGATATCCTGACCGGGTTGGGCATGGATGTCGACCATGTTGCCGTGGACCCCAGGAATAGTGTGATATATTACGCTACTTACAACACGACCATTGGAAAAGTCAATTACAACGGCGCGGGAAACGCGAACGTGGTTACGGGGTTGGGGACAACCTCGGGCATCCACTTTTATGATCCCAGTTTTACCATCTCGGGGAACGCGGGCGCGGTGGGCGTCACCTTAAGCTATACCGACGGGATAGCCAAAACCGCCACTTCCGACGGCAGCGGGAATTATACTTTCCAGGTTTCCTACGATTGGTCCGGGACAGTGACGCCTTCCCTCACCGGGTATACGTTTTCTCCCGTTAATCGGACATATACCAATGTCCTGTCGAACCAGACCTCTCAAAATTACACGGCGACTGCCATTACTTATAGTATTTCCGGGAATGCCGGCATTGCCGGGGCCACATTAAGTTATACCGATGGGTCAGCGAAAACCGCCACGGCGGACGGCAGCGGCAATTATTCTTTTGCCGTTTCCTATAACTGGTCGGGCACGGTGACGCCTTCTTATACAGGGTACAGCTTTACCCCCGCCAACCGGACCTATACCAATGTGCTGTCCAACCAGACCTCTCAAAACTACACGGCTACCGCCATTACTTATACGATTTCCGGTAATGCCGGCATTGCCGGGGCCACATTGGGTTATACGGATGGGACGCCCAAAACGGCTACCGCGGACGGAAGCGGGAATTATTCCTTTACGGTTTCCTATAACTGGTCGGGCACGGTGACGCCTTCATTGGCGGGATATACCTTTACCCCGGCGAATCGCA
>JAUPLE010000153.1 GCA_030837085.1 Acidobacteriota bacterium
CTTCTATATGAGTAATATTCCCTACCCCGTCAAAGGTATAATATAAATCCTGGAGCAAAACCTGATTCTGCCTCCTGGTCTCCAGGCGAATAAGCCGGAAGGTTTCTTTGTCATAGTAAAATTGAGTGAAGACACCATTCCCATAAATGATCTTATTGCGCTGCCCTTTTTCATTGTAATCGATGTCTTCGATATAAGGTGTTTCTGCTGTTTCTTTGGGATGAATTACAGTTTCTCCATTCAACAAGCCCGCTTCATTGTACGACGGCGTGATGACGCTGCCGTCCGGGGCTGTTTGTTTGGAGATGCGCCCCAGGGCGTCCATTTCCGTGATAAATATATAACTGTCGATTTCCAGGTCGGAAACCAAATTGCTGTCTATCCAGTTGGCCACTGTTTTGTAATTCTTAAATAGCCTCCGGGTGGTGGATTTGGGCTGACCTTTGAAATCGTATTCGGGCGTTTCGATTAAACCGCCCGTGTCATAATGTTTTACTACCTGCCCCCTTAGGTTTTTCGATGCCGGGTCGGATTCCGTTTCCCCATAGAAAATTCGTTCGTAAATATGGTCAAGCTCGTCTGCGCCGTCGCCGCCCAAAACTTTACTCTGGGTAGGACGATGCAGGATGTCATAATAATATTGAAACTCATGCTTTCGCTCATCCCAGGTACGTAATGGGTTTCCCAGGATATTGACGAGCAGCCAGCGCTTCCCGGCGTCCATGCTGTCTTGATACACCTTATTGCCCAGCATATCGTATTTATATTGCATCACCACATTATTGCGGGCATCGCTGACGCGGCGCAGATTGCCTTCGCTATCCAACTGGACGATGGTATTATAAAACTCGTCCGCCCCGGTAACCACATGCTTATTATGGTCAACGGACAATATGGGTCTCCCCAAAGTGTCGAAATGCTGCGTATTGGGGGTACCGGCATGTTGGGCGGCTTTATCGGCGGCTGTTTTTTCTTTTTCCGGGTCTTTCCCTGCCGCAGTCAGTTCCGCGTCTATCAGGCGGTTCACGCGGTTATTGTACCAGGAGGACTCCAGGATGGTGTCATTCTGATCGAATACTTGCTGCTGCCATGAATCGAATTCGGTTTTGTTGAACGTGCCATCCGGCATATCCGTTCTAATCATGCGCCCCAAAGCGTCATAATACAAAATAGGCGTAACCCCGGTTTCCACCAATTCCTCTAAATCCTCGTATTGGTGCGTTACGGAAAAATAGGGTTCGTATTGCTTGACGGGATTGCCTTTGTTGTTCAATATGGTCCTGCCGTTGCCTATCCAGCGAAGTTGTTTGGGCGCAAGAGCGGCCGTGTCGGTTTCAGTAACCGAATAAGTACCATCATTATCGTTTACAGTAACCTGTTTGGCAGGTCCGGGCTCGGCCTGTACCTTCTTCATTACCACCTTGCCCAGGCCATTGGAATATTCGAAACTCAGTTGCACGGGCGAATCCGGTTTTTTCAGGAAATGCTCTTCTCTAACGATGGAGGCGACGACAACGGGTTTAGCGGAATTTTTATACACATCGAAATCATAAACAAACCGTGCGGTGGCGCCTTGCAATAAATTTTTCCCTATGGCAGTCAGATCGCTGGAAGTGGCGGCATTGAAAAAATTACTAATTAATGCGCTTTCGGTGGAGGTCGTAAATTCATTTAATCCTGTTAATTCATCCGCTTCACTGCCTTTGCCATACAAGGCAATGGCTTTGACCAGGCCCAATTCATCGGTGATGGCTTCGGAGATGTTGTTGTTGGGGTCTTTCATGCGCCGCGGTGAAAGGGTGCGGAAATCGAATAAATCAACCCTGGTATTATTGCCCAGGGCATCTTTGGTTTCTTCAATAAACAGGAAATAATCCTTGTAATAGTTAACCGTTGTTACAGCACCATAAGGATCGGTATAGGAGATGGGTGAGTAAAAACGGTTTTGAGCATCGGCCGCGGTTTCTGTTCCTTTAATAAATTGGGTAGTTCCCGAACGGATCCACCAGTTCGCATCGCCTTCGCTGTGGGTGAATTTACCTTCCTGCATCAGGACCGCATCGACCTTGTCCCCGAATATGTCCGCCAGTAACGCCGGGGTATAGGCCAATTGATAACTTTCATACGGCAGCCCTTTGGACTCCAATACTCCCGGCGACCCCGGCAACAGTGGACCGGTAAGGTCATTTTTATAATAGAGGGTTCGGATATGCTCGATTAACCGTTTCTGAGAAAGGGGGGGAACAGGCTCAACATCGACCAGGTGATAAGGAACCTCGATGGCATTAGCCAATATATTTTCAAAGTCGGAGACAATATAATATATAGTATTGGTTTTTTCAACTCCCTTTAATTCATACGTTTTTACTTCGGAAGGGAGCCGGAGCCGGTATTCGTCATCACTGATTACATCATTGGTAAATTGATTTTGAGTATAAATAATAGTAGTCCGCTTTTGCGCCGCCTGTGTTTCAACTGGAAGCGAGGTATCGGCAACCATCCTGGGATAAACCACCGCGGCGGATTCGAGAACATTGCCGTACTCATCCAATTTAATATTCAGGGTATGGGCAATGCGCGGATCCTGGGTGTTTCGCTCGTAGTTGTAAGTAATGGCTTCGCTTTCTTTCACCACGAAAACAGCGTGCGCGTTGTTCCCTTTGGGTTGTAACAACTCGATTACGCAGTTATGAGTGGCGACTGTAAAAGGGGTTGCCCCCGGCAGGTCAGAACCCTTTTGAAAAAGGGTTCCGGCACCTCCCAAAACTTCTGATCCGGCGAATACTTCCGTACGTAACGCCATATCCTTGCAAGCACGCAATGCTTCCCGCCATTCCTGGGGACTTAATTCAGCGATAATCGACGCATCCAAACCCGGGGCGGCAATGAGCTTTGCATCGGGCAAAGACTGTTCATGGTTCTCAACGTCAAAACCATTTCTTGCCATTTCTTCATACCAGTATTCATGGGCAAATTGGTTGAGGATTTTC
>JAUPLE010000154.1 GCA_030837085.1 Acidobacteriota bacterium
AGAAGAAAAAAACCGGATATTGTATGATTTTAACGATTCCGAAATGACGTATCCCAGGGAAAAGACAATTCACCAATTATTCGAAGAACAGTCGGCTAAAATCCCGGACAATATTGCCGTTGCTGGCCCATCCCTAATAGTGAATCATGAATCGTTCCTACATATAACTTACAGAGAATTAAATAAAAAGTCAAACCTATTGGTCCAGGTGTTACAACACAATGGTGGGGACCCCGAAACGCCCCCTTTTGTTGGAATTATAATGAAACCTTTCACTGAAATGATAACAGGTATAATTGGAATATTAAAATTTGGAGGCGCCTATTTGCCCATTGATCCCGGATATCCCCAGGAAAGAATCGATTATATGTTGAAAGACAGCGGAGCCAAATTGTTGGTTACCACCAACGATAAAGAAGTTGAGAAGGTGAGAAGTTGGGAAGGTGAGCAAATTCTTTTAGAATTCATCACTCATCATTCAAATCAGCTTTCTATTCACCATTCATCATTCGATATTCCACGCATTCATCATTCAAGTCGCCTTGCTTACCTCATATACACGTCCGGTACTACCGGTAAGCCCAAAGGTGTGACAGTTGAGCATCGAAATGTGGTTAATGTGATAACCTGGTTTGGTAGGTTATATGGCTTAAAGCCCGGTGTTCATGTATTGCAGATGTCTAGTTACACTTTTGATGCCAGCATCGACCAAATATTTGGAACCCTGATTCATGGCGGCAGTCTTTATGTGATTCGAAAGAATATGCTGATGGATATGTTTGCGCTTCGGCGTTTTATCTGTTCTCGTTGTATTCATGTCATCAATTTCGTGCCTTCATTGCTCTATGAATTACTTTGCAGTGACGGATGGGAAAGACTGGATAGTTTGAAGGTAGTAATATCAGGGGCGGAAAAGCTTGATGATGAGATTAAACGCCGTATTCTTCATTTGGATTATCGTTTGTTCAACCAGTATGGGCCAACTGAGACGACGATCGACGCATTGGTTTCAGAATGTTCTAAACAAAAAGTTAACCTGGGAAAACCAATAGCAAATGTTAAGTGTTACATCTGCGACCCCTATAATAACGTATTACCGATTGGAATTGCGGGGGAATTGTTAGTTTCGGGTGCGGGAGTAGCCCGTGGATATTTGAATCACCCGGAATTAACCGCAGAAAAGTTTATCGATTTTCATCATTCAATCACGTTTCGCACCGGTGATCTTTGTCGGTGGCTGCCGGATGGGAATATTGAATTCTTAGGAAGGATTGATAACCAGCTAAAGATAAGAGGGCACCGCATAGAATTAGGAGAGATAGAGAGCATATTATTGAATTATAAAGGGATAAAAGATGTATTAGTGGCGGCTCACGGGGAAGGACGTGGAGATAAATGTCTATGCGCTTATATTGTCTCCTCTGAAAAATTAACTGCATCCCTATTGAGAGAATATTTAACCGGCAGATTGCCGGATTATATGATACCCTCCTATTTTGTGCAATTGGAGAAAATACCGTTAAACGCCAATGGAAAAATAAACTGGAGAGATCTGCCTGATCCGGTTTTAGAGGTTGGGGACGCTTATGTCCCACCACAAAATGAGATAGAGGAGAAATTGGTTGACATATGGTCAGACGTTCTGGGAATAGAAAAAACCAAAATAGGTAGAGATCATAATTTTTTCGAGTTAGGGGGAAACTCGTTAAAATTGATTTGTCTTGCTGACAGGATTTATAAGGAATTTAAACTCGATATTTCGATCGTCGCACAAATATATAATCAACCCCGTATAAGAGATTTGGCAGTTTCTTTTATCAAAAATAATCTGAGCGAGCAGCCTGTGGTTCTACTCAACTGGGAAAGAGAAAAAAAAATATTTGGTTTTCCTGATCAGTTTGGTTTCGGATATAACTATGCAAACCTTGGAGCTCTTCTTAAAGATTATTCTCTTTATTCATTAACTTTCATTGACGATGATGATAGAATAAAACGCTATATTAATGTAATAACAGACATTCAACCTATTGGACCTTATGTATTTTTTGGTCATTCCGCCGCTGGGAAATTGACCTGTGTAATCGCTGCCGCTTTAGAAAAACTGGGTTTAGAAGTATCAGATATAATTTTTGCAGATTGTTTTTTTGTCGAAAATACAGCGGTAGGAGATGACGAAGAATATTATAAAGGATTACGCAAAGGTGTGGCTAGATTTTTAGAGTCAAATAAGTCTGAATTTCTCCTGGAAAAAGTTTTTACAAAAGCAGTAAATTACACGAAATTCCGGGACAATATAGCCGGACTTGAAAAAATTAATGCCAATATACATTTAATAATTTCAGAAGAGATACAACAACGCATTTCAGATTTTTCCAATCTTCATTGTTGGGATAAATTAACCTCTAGACGCACCCAGATTTACAATGGATGGGGGAGGCATCAAGAAATGTTGAGCGGCAGCGATTTACAAAAGAATATAAAAATTATTAAAAATATATTAAATGAGATAGACTTTGGGAAAAAAACAGTATCAAAGGGCAAAGAAATCTGATTGAAGAGCCGTCAATGGGAATATGCGCCGTTATGGAGGATTCATTTAGGTTGTGCTTTGCCCAATGCGAGTAGCTGTCCAAAATGCAAAAAAGTCGGAGTAACAGAAATACCCTGAACTCAGGGTAAAAACCAATAGCAAAAGAAATATACCGGATTTTGGTTGAACATTTCTTTTGAATAAATTATAATACATAATCGTATAAAAATTAAAAGGAGCTCATATGATTAAAAATTATTTGCTTGAAGCGTTTAGAAACATTAAGAAGAACAAGGCGTTTTCTTTCATCACTATATCAGCTCTTACTATCGGTATTACGTGTTGTATCCTGATACTTATTTGGGTCCAGGACGAGATAAGTTTTGACAGTTTTCATAAAAATTCGGACGAAATTTTTAGAGTTATCATCAAGAATAAAATTGCAGAGAAAGAAGTCCACAGCGCTAGATCTCCGAATGCTCTTGGTCCTACATTGAAAAATGAATACTCATCCGATATAATCAATTTCACAAGAACGCAGGTCTTTGACGGTTGGGTTATCCAGTATGGTGACAAGAAGTTTTTGAATGACGCGATAGCAGTTGCGGATCCTTCATTCTTTAAAATGTTCACATTTTCTTTTATAAAGGGTACTCCGGAAACTGTTTTTAATGACGATTCCTCCCTGGTAATAACAGAAAATTTTGCAAAGAAATATTTTGGCGACGAAGACCCAATGAACAAGATTATTAATATTGGTAAGGAATTTAGGGTAACCGGGGTTATAAAAAACATTCCCTTAAATTCTCATATCCAGTTTGATTGTATTTTCCCTATAAATAACATGCGAGTGTTTTGGCACTCGAATCTCGAAAGCTGGCAAGGCGGTTCCAGGTTCTACTTATATATACAGCTTCAAAAGAACAGTTCCTGGAAAGATGCCAACAAGAAAATTTCCGGTATAATAAAGAAATACATTCCGGAATCGAAAATGGAAGTCTATCTTCAACCGTTGAAAAACATTCATCTTAAGTCGAAATTTGAAGGTGATCTCGACAACTATAAGCAGGGAAATATTAATTATATATACATTCTTACTACTATCGCATTGTGTATTTTGTTTATTGCGAGTTTCAATTTCATGAATCTTTCGATAGCCCGTTCGGCAGACCGAGCTAAAGGGATCGCCATAAGAAAAGTAAGCGGGGCAAATCGAATGGATATTATTAAGCAATTTTTGGGCGAAGCAATTATTTCATCGTTTATTGCCCTTATTTTTGCTGTAATCCTGGTTTACTTTCTTCTTCCGGTATTTAATGATTTGTCCGATAAACAGTTGACATTCACTTCTTTAGGTAGATTGTCGTTTATATTTGAAGTAATTGCCCTTGTTCTTATTATCGGGATTATATCCGGGAGTTACCCGGCAATTTTTCTTTCGTCTTTTGAACCGGTAAATATATTGAAGGGGTCGAAAAGTACGCCGAAAAAAAGGGGGGTGTATTTGCGAAAAATCCTGGTGATCTTTCAGTTTGCCATTACAGTCATTTTTATTCTAGCAACAATTGTCGTTTACATCCAATTGGGTTTTATTAAATCAAAGGATCTGGGATTCAATCCTCACAATGTAATCGTATTCCCTTCAGCGCATCAATTGGAGGGAAACAATGAAGCGAAAAAGGCACTATTCATGTCTAATCCCAATGTTTATCTTGCCTTAGGAGGTTCACCAGCAAGGGACATAAGAGGAGAAAGCTCTGAGAATGTAAATTGGGAGGGGAAAAATCCTGATGAAAAAATTGCGTTTAACTCTGTGTCTGTAGACTATGGATATCTAGAGTTATACCAGATGAATTTAGTTGAGGGAAGAACTTTTTCAAAGGAATTCTCAACCGATATTTCTAACTATATACTAAACGAAACAGCAGTAAAAGCAATGGGAATAAAATCGCCGGTGGGTAAACGATTTTGGCTTGATGGCCAGGAAGGTACGATAATTGGAGTCGTGGAAGATTTTCATTATTCCTCTCTTCATGGTCAGATAATGCCTTTAGCAATAAGGCTTCTTTACCAGGTAGCACCTTATGTCAGCGTCAGAATTAACAACCCCGATAGCACATCTGAAACATTGCGTTTCCTAGAAAATACATGGAATAAAATTAACCGGAGTTCGTATCCGTTTACCTGGACTTTTGTCGATGACACTATTGCTGATCTTTATAAAACCGATCGGAAAATAGGAATGATTACTCAATTATTCACATTGATTACGCTGCTTGTTTCCTGTCTGGGTCTTTTTGGTTTAGCATTCTATACTTCCAGGCGAAAAACGAAAGAGATCGGTATCCGTAAAGTCTCCGGGGCTTCCATATCCGATATTGTCTGGTTAATTTCGAAAGAATTCCTGAAATGGGTAATGATATCACTCATTATCGCCTTTCCAATAGGCTGGTATGCCATGAATCGCTGGCTGCAAGATTTTGCATACCGAATCGGCATCGAATGGTGGATGTTTGTCTGTACCACTTTCGCAGCCCTGGCCATTGCATTTTTTACCGTCAGTTACCAGGTAATAAAAGCAGCCAGGGCTAACCCGGTAGATAGTCTGAGATATGAATAAGTGGAATAAAAAAATGGAGAGTTACCGCCGATTTGACTTGACATGTTTTCATATACCATTTATAATTCTTATTCATATTATTCCATTATTCATTTTAGTCCGATGCCAGGCAACAAAATCGGCAAGAACTAATTCGGTAAATAGTCTGAGATATGAATAATTGTAATAAAAGTGAGCATTTAAAGGAGTAATCATGAGATCAGAAAATTCAAATGCGGCAATACCTCAAGAGATTATCCGTAAATACATACTGGAGAATACAAGCATACCTTCGCTGGATGATGATTTCGACATCTTCGAGGCTGGGATCGTCAACTCCCTGTTTGCCATCGAATTGATGACGTTCCTGGAAAAAAGTTTTAGTATCAAAGTTACCATGGATGACCTGGATATGCAAAATTTTAAGTCGGTTAATGCAGCCAGTCAATTTGTTCAAAAAAAGAAAGAGGGAAAAAGTGCTTAATCACCGGTTATTGACAGGAGAACAGAAAACTCGTTACCATGAGTTTTACGAGTTTGTGAAGGAGCATGTAGCTCCTTTCGATCACACCTGGGATAAAGAACAGGGGGTGCCGCTGCAAGTGATGAAGCAATGTGGAGCGGCTGGTTTTGTGGGCGGGATTATTCCCAAAGAATACGGCGGAGGCGGTTGGGATGCGGTCACTTTCGGACTTCTCAACGAAGCTTTTGGCGCCGCCAGTTCATCATTGTGCGCTCTTTTTACGGTTCAAACCATGGTGGCCATGACGCTGGCCAAATGGGGTACAGATGAACAGAAAAACCAATGGCTGCACCCTATGGCAAAAGGAGATATTATCGCTTCCTTTGCCATGACCGAACCTAAAGTGGGCAGCGATATCCAGGCGGTTGAAACTACTTTTACCTGGAAAGGTGCAGGAGATATCTTCCTGCTGAATGGGACCAAGAAATGGATCACGCTCTCGGCCATAGCTGATATTTTCCTGGTGTTCGGGAAAGATCCTGAAGGTAAATCCATGGCTGGGATCATTCGATCAACAGCGCCGGGAGTAACGATAAAACCGTTAAAGGATATGTTGGGATTCCGGGGCGCCCATCTTTCGCAGATCGAGTTTGAGAATTGCGAAATCCACGCGGGTGACCTGGTGGGCAAACCGGGACTGGTATTGCCTTATGTGGCGCCTTTGGGTTTGCATTTCGGACGGATTAGTACGGCCTGGTCATCCACCGGACTGCTGCGCGCCTGCCTGGAAACCAGCGCAACTTATGCATCGGAACGCCGACAATTCCAGGCCCAGATCATGGACCATGGGGCTATTCGCCAGATGATTACAAATATGGGGGCGGACCTGGAAGCGGCCCGGCTTTTATGTTTGAACGCCTGCATGGCCGAAGATGTTCATTCGCCTGATGCGATTGAAAAGGTGTTATTGGCAAAGTACTTTGCTTCGCGTGCGGCTGCTGGAGCGGCCACCGATACGGTGCAAATTATGGGGGCCGCCGGTTGCCATGAAGAGAATGCCGCTGCTCATTTTTATCGCAATGCCAAGGTGATGCAAATCATCGAAGGCACTGACCAGGTCCTGCAAAAAGTCCTGGGAAAAAGTTTTTGCCAGAAATTTAGTAAAAGAGGATAAAGAGATGAAGATAGAAGCT
>JAUPLE010000155.1 GCA_030837085.1 Acidobacteriota bacterium
AGGATTCGACGGTTTCGTCGGGGGATGGTTCGGTATCGATGATTTCGTGGGGCTGTAAATGATCTTTGCCCAAGGGAATACGCACGGTAAAGCGCGTACCGCTGTTTTCCCCTTCTTTGCTCTCAACAGCTATCGTACCATGATGAAGTTCCACCAGTTCCCTGGCAATCGACAAACCGATGCCTGATCCTTTTTGATTGTACTCATAAATATTCTCAGAGTAATAGAACCGGTCGAAAATCTTCGCCAATTGGCCGGGAGGAATGCCGGGCCCGGTATCGCTGACCTGCAATTCGACGTACCCCTGGGGGAAACCGGGGGACTCAAGGGCTTGTCGGTCCATGCTGTCCACACTTTCCACGCTGTCCACGGAAACGGCAATCGTCCCGCCGGCGGGGGTAAACTTGACGGCATTGATTAAAAGATTGCAAAGGATTTCTTCCATCCGGGTCGTATCGAAATAAACGATAATCTCTTCAGCGGTTGAGTGAAACGTGAGTCCCTGGTCTTTGCGGGCGGTTAACAATTCAAAGGAAGAGGTCAGCCCCCCGGTAAAGGAAACGATGTCCCGCGGCGACGCTTTTAACGTAACCGTTCCGCTGTCGAATTTGGAGAGTTCCAGTAATTGATTAATGAGATTCAAAAGCCGTTGGGCGTTGCGGCGCATCAGTTTTAGTTTGTTCTGCTGCCGGGTATCGACGGCGTCGGCGGCGGTTTCGATCATTTGTTCCAGGGGACCCAGTATGAGTGTAAGTGGGGTGCGGAACTCATGCGAAATATTGGCGAAAAAGTTGGATTTAATCTTTGCCATTTCCTGTAATTGCTCGTTTTTGCGGTTGATCTCCCGGGTACGATCGGCAACAATGGCTTCCAGGCGTTGTTTTTCCAACATTAGTTTTGAGGAACGCCATTTTACCAGCAGCGCCACCATAAGCAGAGCGGTAATTATATAAATCAAATATGCCCACCAGGAACGGTACCAGGGGGGCAAAAGGGTAAAACGAAATACGGCTTCTTCACTGACCTGCTCATAAACATTTTTGGCCCGGACCCGAAAAACATTCAGCCCGGGTTCCAGGTTGGTATAATCTTTCCTGGTTTCAAGACTCCAGGCGGTCCACTCCGTGTCATAGCCATCCAGGCGGCATTGATAAAGCGTATTTTCTTCCGCTTCAAAAAAAGGGGCGGCAAAGGAAAAACGCAGGCTTCTTCGCTTAAAAGGCAGCTCCGGGAGTTTCGCCTCGCTTGCGGGGCTTACGGGGCCTGCGGCGGATACGGCGTCCCCGGAAATAAGCGTCCCATTGGCCCATACGCCGCGAATGAAGGCCCGATAAGAAGTATGATGTTCTGAATCGGCCCCGGTATCATATCGTATCAACGCATCGACGCCGGCAAACCATACCGACGGCTCAAGGGGGTCGGTATAAATGGAGTCTACATGACTTAACGGGATGCGCAGGAATTCTTTATTCTCAATGCGATAGGTGCGGTCAGGTTGAGGAATGGCCACCATGTTCCGGCCGTTAGAGTGAAACCAGGTATTCTTGTTTCCATCTTCGACAATACGAAAGACGCTCTTGCCTTTTTCTCCCCCGGCAAATTCGTCCCCGAAAGCAGCATCCGGGACAAACCCGGCTATTTTTTCATCCCAGCGGAAGAGGCCTTTCCCTGTGGCAATAATAATGTGACCGGCGGCATAAAACACATGTGTTTCTACCCCTGGAGGAAACCGGGAGGGCCCATACCGTTGGACAACGGGAGCGGTTTGCTTATCATTGCCGGGAGTGGAATTTGCAGGGAAGGATATTTTTAGCACGCCTTCCCCGGGAGAGGCGAGCCATAGGTCTTCCTGTGGGTCGCGTGGGTTACGTGGATCATGGGCAATGGTGCGGATTTCTTCGTTGATATCTTCGCTAAATTTGCCGGCGCTCCATTGGCCGGTCCGGGCATTAAAAGAAAGAGCGACAAGGCCGCGACCGGCGCCGGCCAGGATGGGTAATGAATCCCTCCCGCTAACGTGGAACACATAAGCGGGTATGTCGCTGAGTACACTGACTACCTGTTGGCTATTATTGTTTTCGCTTACCTGGAATATCCCCTTGTCGGTGGCGGCCAGGAGAGCAGCGCCGAAAGGCAAAAGCGCATGGCAATAACCGGGTATGCCGGGAACAGGTATGAATAATCCTTTGTCGTTCATCGAGAACAATCCGCTGACGGTTCCGGCGTATAGCCGGCCGCTGGAACCGAAACGGGCGACGGAAAATACCATGCCTTTGAGTCCATGCCTTTGGTCGTAAATAGAAAAGGGAGAGCGATATTCCACTTTCGAAATGCCGTTATTTAAAGCGAGCCACAGGTTTTGACCGGAATCCTGGCAAATGTGCCAGACGGTATTGTCCGGTAGTCCCTGCGACGTGTCGAATCGCCATTTCAGTTGCCCGCGGTTATCGATGATCGATATTCCCCCTTTCACCGTAGCAAAGGCAAAATTACCGTCAGCCAGGCGAATCCCGTAAGTAAGCTGATTCACGGAAACAGTATCCAGGGCATCCGTTTTAAAGGGAACGAGGGAATTGTTTTTATATAGGAAAAATCCTTTGGTAGAGGTTCCGATGAGGAGGGCGCCGGTCCCGGGAGAGAATTCAACGATGGCATAAATACTTTCAAGGGCAAAGGTTTCGCCGCCGGGAAGCAAGTGCAGCCGTCCGCTGCGCATTTCCATTAATCCCCGGTTCTTCTGGCGGATGAGCAGCTTCTCCCCGCATAAAAAGGGGGGAGAAAACGATGTTTCGGCTGGCCATACGTTTATGCTGTCCCGGTCGAAAAGGAACAGGTATTGGGTGGTACAGAAGTAAATGCCGTGTGGGGTGGCGTAGGTGCGCCAGACATAGCCGAAGTTCTTGTATTTGCTGTCGAGTAAATGGGTTAAACTTTCATAATGGGATACTCCGATGTTGTCGCTGTTAACGCTGTTATCCGGGGCCAGGTAACCGATCTCGTTATTCCCGCCGATATAGATAGTCCCTTTGCTATCCATTGTTATGGAAC
>JAUPLE010000156.1 GCA_030837085.1 Acidobacteriota bacterium
CCCAAAAACTCGTTACTTTCTCCAAGGGGGGCTGGCTGCAAAAGAGAAAACTCCATTTGCAGGAAATTTTAAAGAATGTGCTGGCTCAAGCATTGGCCGGAACGGGGTGTTCCTGTGAGCCGGATATTTCCCGCGATCTTTCGTCCCTCGATGCGGATGAAGGGCAACTGGTCCAGGTTTTTGACAACCTTTTGCGCAACGCTGTCGATGCCATAAGGGAGAAAAACCGGGGCGAAATGGGTGACACGGCCGGGGATAAAGAGGTCTGTAATATTATCATCCGGGCCCGGAACCATGAGCAAACCGACAGCGATTCCCGGCAATTGAAACCGGGGCGATATGTGAAGGTAACAATTGAAGATAGGGGAGTCGGAATACCGCCGGAACACCTGGGTATGGTGTTCGATCCTTACTTTTCTACCAAAGATAAAGGTTCCCAGAGAGGAATGGGGCTGGGGCTTGCCATATGTTATTCGATTGTGACCAAGCACGAAGGTTCCATCAAAATCGAATCCCAGCCGGGGAAAGGTACGGTGGTTGAAGTTTATTTACCGGCTTTTAATGAGACAGAGGAGGTTTCTGCCGACTTCGGCAAAGAGGAGGCCGCCGCTAAAGAAACAGTCGAACCCAGGCTCATGGTGGTAATGGATGAACCCAACCTCCTGGATGTTACTGTTCGGATGCTGGCGAGGATAGGATACCGGGTCGATGCGTTTAAAGAGAGTGGCCGCGCATTGGAAGCTTATAAAAATGCAAAAAAGGAAGGGCAATCATTTGCTGTTGTTTTGGTCGATGTCGTTATCAACAAGGAAGTAGGCGGACGCCATTTCTTCCACCAGTTGCATCAATTCGATCCCCAGGTAAAAGCAATTGCTATCAGTGGCTACCTGGATTCATCCACCATAAGCGAGCTAAAAAAGGAGGGGTTCCTTGAGATTCTCTTGAAGCCCTACCGGCTCAAGGAACTAGAGGAAATTTTAACCGAAATTCTTGCCGGGGACAATTAAATGTACTAAAACGCGAATCAGTACATTTTTTATTTGCTTTTGTTTAGGCGCTTTCCAGGTAAAATAGGTACTAATGCACGAGTCAGGTTGAATCGCCAAAAAAATGATATTATACTATTGGCCTAAGTGAAAATGATTTTTGATTTTAATATGGTAAATAGTTAGCAGAGTTGTAAGTTCTTCGGGTCAGTTCGTAAGTTTCCTGAACATCAAACAAGAGTCCCAATACCGCGGTGTATTTGAATAGATGTCGGTCGGTTTTGGGACGCCGGGAAGTATCGGTGCCATTTAGCTAAGAGGCTTTAGTTTAGTATAAAATAAAAACCAAAAAAATAAAGGAGGTTACATTATGAAAAAATTTTTGTTTGGTGTGTTAGTGTTGGCAGTTGTGATGGTAGTGGCCCAGGCCGAAAGAACGGACAGACTTGATGGTAGGGATGCCCAACTCAGGGGAGATAATGGCCCCGTGCAAGAAATGGAAAGACGGCTTGAGGGAATGCGGGCCGTATTGGCCGCGGAAGGTCATACCTTTGAAATCGGCGAGAACGAAGCCATGAATTTTCCGATCGATCAACTGTGCGGCTTGAATCCGAATTTAGCCGGTCCCGAAGATGCAGCGTTTGAAACCCCGGTAGAAGGGATTTACACTGTTGAAGCTTTGCCTACTTCTTTTACAGGCAAATGCGGCAGCGTCCGGAACCAGGGAAGCTGTGGAAGCTGCTGGGCTTTCGGTATTATCGGCGCCATTGAAGGACAATGGGCCTATCAGACAGGGACCTATTATAACTTCTCCGAAGAGCACCTGCTGGATTGCAATACCTACGGCTACAGTTGTAACGGCGGTTGGTTTACCGCATTTAATGATGTCACCTATCCCAAGTATTTCAGGTATGAATCCTGCTATCCCTATGTGGGCGTTAAGGGTACCTGCAGCACGACTCCTTGCAACGCCGATTATTGCAGCAGTTGGTATTATGTGGGCAGCAGTTCCAGCATTCCCGCTACCTCATCCATTCAACAAAAGATTTATGACCACGGCTCAGTTGCCGCTGCCGTCTACGTTGATTCCTACTTCCAGGCTTACAAAACCGGCTGCTTCACCAGGAATGCTACCGGCAACGTCAACCATGCCATTATCCTCTGCGGATGGGATAATAACAAATGCGGCACCGGCATCGGCGCCTGGAAACTGAAAAACTCCTGGGGCACAAGCTGGGGCGAAAGCGGCTTTATGTGGATCAAATACGCCTGCCAGAAAGTCGGATACGCTGCTTGCTACGCTAATTATTAAATAAGCAGACATTTATTTACTAAACGAAAACCCGTCCCCTTTCGGGGGACGGGTTTTTTTTTGCCTTTGTAAAACTCTCACCCTCTAATTTAACTTTTTAAATGGTAACTCCTCCATCTTTGGGAATGCATAAACCGATACTTTTCCGTTTTCCCGGGTGACTATTCCATTCACGCAATGGTGGAAGTAGTTTCCTTTTTCCTGGGCATTAAACCCGGAAAAGGTCCGCATTAATTCTATTTGGCCATTCCCCAGGATACGGTACAATTTACCGGCGTTGGGATAGCCTTCTAATACAATACATTCTTGATGGGACAAATAAATGGGCCGCTCACGAAATTCCTTGACTTTTGTAACTTCGAGATTTTCAAGGTCAATCTTCATAAGTACCTTTTCCTCTCCATAACGTAACCCGAAAACCTCTTTTTGCCGCGCATTATCCAGGTCCATGCGATAAAATTGACCGATTTTGACGGCTTTACCATTGGGATCGATTTTGATTACCTCGCAACCTGCCGCTGTCAGCCTGGAAAAAACCATTCCCTCTTTTTCCAGGGAAATCAATATACCGTTAATATAATGGGGTGAACGGCCCTTTAAACCCAAATCCCGGCTGGAACCGTCTTCCCATACCCGGTAGAGCGGGCCTTTCGATGCTTTTTCAGCAAAAACCAGCCAGGACCGCGTGCCATTGTCTTCAACCGCGCCGACCACTTGCATCGTGCGATATTTTTCCTGTAAGGGGGCAGGCAAATTTATTTTTATGGCCGCCTTTGTTTCCACATTCACCACCACCAGCATTAAATTATCCCCGGAATAACTCCCTTCGAAGAACACCAATCGATCTTTAAAGAACCAATAGTCCCAGACACGATAAAAAGAAGGCCCTTTCAAGGTATATAATGTTTCCACCGAATTATCCGCTATATTTAAACGGATATATTGTTGGTCATACCCGGAGCGCGTCTTTAAATAGAGCCAACCCCCACAGTCGCACTTGTTAAAACACATCCAGGGATACACATCCCCTGACGGGAGTTCCGTACGGGTGTCCCTGTCGTAAATGTAAGTGGTCTTCCAATCAAACTCGATCAGCTTGTGGTTTGAAGCCAGGTAGTAGAGTTTATAATCATACCCATACGCAACGCCGCTGTATACGAAAAATGCCGATATGAACAGGCAGATTATAAATATGGGAACAAATATTTTTAAGTACTTGCGGTTGAAACGGCCGGCCGGGTGGAGATCGAATTTTCGAAAAGCCAGCACAAACGGTACGGCAAAGGGAATCAGGAACCCGCTAATACTCAAAACGGCAAACAAAAGGAAATTCATATCCAGGTACTTGCCGAATACCTGCCATACGAGGGTTTGTAAGTTGTTCATCAGCAGGGAATATGCGCCGAAGATCAATAGTATCCCTAACGCCAGGAGAATAATGTTGTCATGAAAGGCGGAAAAGGAGACGGATATAATAAATATCCAAAGAGCCAGGTAAGCAATGTAATGGGTTGGCAAAATCAGCAAAGACTCCACACCCTTACCGCTGCTTAGCGAATACAGGTGCAATAAAAGCCAGAATAATATTGAAAACACACCCAGGGCGACGACACGGGGCAATACTTTTATACCCAGAAGCCGCATCCGGGAAAGCGGCAATGTCAGCAAGTACTCCATCCCCCCCTGTCTCCTTTCGGCTGAAAATAGCGTCAACCCGGTTACTACCGCAAAGATAAACATCCCCACCTGGTAAACAGGGAAGAATATTTCGTTATACGTCAGCGACCATTTGAAAAGCATGGACAACATGGACACCAGGACGGGTATACCGATAACAAAAACAACAAAAAACAAAGACTGTTTAGACACCTCTTTAAATTCTTTTTTTAGCATAATATCCTCCTATAAATGATTTTACGATTCCTGTCAGATCGACATCCAGGAATTCATAACCGGAACCCGCCCCCATTCCTTCGCTGTAGGGGTACACGTAATACTCGCGGTAAAGGGGTGTCCGGTTTTCAAAAATAACCGGGATATCGTCTGCGATTTCTTTTTCCGTGACGATCTTCTTTATTTTCGCGTGCATCTCGTCGCTGGTCTCATCGAAAACAAACCGGCCGTTTTCCATGATAAGAACCCGTTCGGGGAGGCGCCCCATCTCGGAAAAGGTATGATTGACCATTATCACCGATGTATTCAATTCATCGATCAAACCGATCAGGGCCTCCAGTAATAGCTCCCGTAAATAGGGATCGATGTTGTGAATGATCTCGTCCAGCAAAAGAATCTCGGGCTTTTGCGCCATTAATAACGAAAACTGGTAAACGGCCCGCTCGCCGATGGAAAGGTCTTTTATCTTTTGATCCATATCCAATTTTAATTTGCAGAGCAGCGACCGGTCAAAATCGTCTTTTTTCACATTAAACACCCGGCAATGAAACGCGATGCCTTGCGCCAGGGTAAAATTTTCGAAAAGGCTCATTCTATCCGAGATAAAAGCAATCTTCTCCCTGGGAACGGATGCATCGAGCCGTATTTCGCCGGCATCGGGAAACAGCACCCCGGCCAGGCACTTCAAAAAACTGCTTTTCCCTGCGCCGTTATTGCCGGCGATCAACACGGTTTTCCCCTTTTCAAACCGGGTATCCAGGTTATCCAGTATTTTTTTCCCGCCGAAAGCCAGGCTTAGGCCGTGGATTGTAATGATGTCTTTACTCATTCGTCAATAACCTCCTCATTAATTTTTCGATGTCCTCTTTGGTAAAACCCAGTGAAAAGGCTTTTTCCAGGAAAGCCTTGAATTCATGCTCAATGATGGAGAGCTTCAGGTTATCCATCTTTCCTTTTTGGCATTTTACCTGGTACCCGCTTCCTCTCCGGCCTTCGATATACCCTTCCTGCTCAAGACTGTAGTACACTTTTGCCACAGTGTTGGGATTTAATTTTAAAATCCGGGCCAGGGTGCGAATGGAGGGGAGTTGGTCGCCGTCTTTTAGCCTGTTTGCCATAATGTCAAGCGTAATCGCTTGTTTCACCTGCTGGTACACCGGCACAGGCGATGCTGCATCAATATTAAATTTTAGCACTGCAACCTCCTTTTTTTAAAGTGTCTTATTATAGTAGTACAGTTTTTTGTTTTTGTCAACAAAAAAATTTAGACCAGGAGAAATAAAGGAGGTTTTGAATAAAAAAGAAAGGGCCAGGCGCGCCATGTCCGGCCGCGCCTGGCCCCGTTTGATTTGACTATAAGGACAACTTACAACTAAAGGCCCATTTCTTTAATCAAGTATTGGGCGCCGGAGAATTTCTCCGTAATAAATAGTACATAGCGGACATCGACATGAATGGTGCGCTGCAGTTCGGGAATAATGTAATAATCCCCGATGACGCTTTCATAGGTCATATCGAAGACAATCCCCACCTGTTCGCCGTGTGCGTTCAACACCGGGGAACCGGAATTGCCGCCGGTCACATTGGCCGTATTTAAAAAGCAGGCCACCACATCTTTCAAATCTTTATCCTCGTAACGACCGAAATCCCGGGCATTATAGAGTTCTTTCAATTTTGCGGGAACACAAAAGGGGAATTGCCCCTGGTCCTTTTCCATGACGCCCTTCAATGTCGTAAAAGGAGAATAAACCACCGCGTCCCTGGGATTATATCCCTCTACCGGGCCATAGGTAAAACGGATCGTTGAATTGGCGTCCGGTGCGATTGCCCCTTTGTACATATCCAGGAGGGCTTCCAGGTAAATCTTTTTTAGATCTTCTTGCTGTTGGTCCAGGTCTTTTCTCTTTTCGCGCATGACTTTGAGTTCTTTTTCGATATCCGCGGCCAGGGCAATAATCGGATCATTGAGTTTTAGCAGCGCCGTGGGGGTTAACTTGAGCAGGCTGAGTCGTTTCTCCGGGTCTGCCAGGATCGTATTGGCGTAAAGATTATCTATATATTTATCGATGGCTTCCGGGCCCTTTTCCAACACCGGTTTAATCGCCGTGGGGTGCATATCGGCCGGGGATTCCAGCAGCTTTTTCAACAGGTACTTAAAGAAGGCTTTATCGACTCCAAGGTCATACCCGCGTTCAGCCAGTTTGATTCGATTTTCGATATCCGGCATATCCCGTTGTTGAAAAAATGGTTCCCGTTCCATATCGGGTTTTTGACTTTCCACGGTGGTGCGGTAGATTGTATACGCTTGCTGCAGGAGCGCCACGCCGGTGCGGAAACCGGTTAGATTCCCGAAATAGTTGTATTTGCGCATAAAATCGGATTTCACTTTGGTAAAGTCTTCGATTTTTTTCAAGATGCCGCCGTATTTTTTTGCTTTTACCGGGTCGCTGTTGACCCATTGGTTGAATTTTTCTTCGAAGGCTTGTTTTTTAGCGATCACTGCTGCTTTTTCCAGCCCTTCCAGTTTACCTTCGCTGTTTTTCATATTGTTATTTAAGCCTTTAACTCGATTGGCGTATTTAATCTGGATTTCCCGGTTGTCTTTGCCGGCGTTCTCGAAAAAGTCGATATGATTCTTAAACAATTGGATTCGTTCTTTGGTATTGGTCATGTCATCCAGGAGTTCTGAAACCGTATAATTCCGTGAAGTTGAGCCGGGGTAGCCCATGACAAAGGTAAAATCGCCTTCCTTGACGCCGTCCAGTGAAATTTTCAGGTAAGCTGTGGGTTTATAGGGGACATTATCGGCGCTGTATTCGGCGCCCATGTTATCTTTTGAAACATAGGCCCTGAGGTAGCTAAAATCGCAGGTATGGCGGGGCCACATCCAGTTATCGACTTCGCCGCCGTAGTTGCCGATGCATTGGGGTGGGGCGTAAACCAGGCGCAGGTCGCGCAGCCGTTTGAATTTAAAGAGGTAATATTGGTTGCCATTGTACATGTCTTGAAGTTCGCAGCGTCTATCTTTGGCTTTGCGCTCCTCTTTTTCAATTAATTGCTTTTTGGCTTTATCGATGGCATAGTATTTTTGCAGGGGGGTCATGCCGGGTTTTACCGCTTTTAAAATTTCCCGGGTGACGTCCTCATAGCCCAGGAGTACATCGGCGTTATAGCCGGCGGCAGGGATTTCTTCTTTCATATCTTTGGCCAGGAAACCGTTTTCGATATAATCATGGTCTTTATCCGAGGCCCGTTGAATGGCGCCGAAGGCCACGTGGTGGTTGGTGAGGAGTAGCCCCTGGGGGCTGACAAAGGAAGCGGTGCCGCCGCCCAGGTCCACGACGGCGCTCATCAAGCCGGCGCCGTCTTTTTTGAATAAATCGTCAGGGTTCATTTTTAAGCCCCTGGCTTCCAGGTTCAATGCTTTCATCTGGTGGGGCAGCCACATTCCTTCATCGGGAAAAACCGGGTTGCCGGAAACCAATGTCACTGTGATTATCAAAAGAAAGATTTTCCAATATTTCATCGTTATATTCTCCTTTTTGTTTAATGTTTTTAGGTTAGATTATAGAATAAATTTGTCCTGGATGCAATGGGAAAAATGAAGAGTAATCCCCATTTTTTCCCCTTTGTAGGACCGTACC
>JAUPLE010000157.1 GCA_030837085.1 Acidobacteriota bacterium
AAAACAGGGCCTTTTATCGTCAAATTAGCGCTGTGATAATACAACTGCAAAGGTTCATCCAGGATAACAACCCCTTTGGCATTAGGGTCCTTACTCTTAGGATAATACGTGTACTGCGTTTCCATCGCAAGATAAGCGTTCAACCAGGGAAATCGTAATAACCCCAACATATACGAAGGGTTCAGGCTAAACCGCGTAGAACTGACATCTGAAACATAGATTAACTCATCCTCGTCATAAGTTTTCCCGACCCTTTCCACCGTTGTATACGAGGCCGCCAATGAAAAATAACCCGGCAATACCCATAATTTCTGCTGGTTCCAATTAAGTTTTATTTGCGGCAAATAACTCAACCGCGTAGACTTGTTGGCAAACGTATAAAAAGTATCATTCTGCATGCCGCTGATGGAAAGTCTCACGTTAGCAAAGGACGAATCAATGGACGCCTGAGACCTGGACATGCGGGTCAATACACTGTCGAAATTATTACTGAACAAACGCAAAAAATTAGCGTCGCTCTGCCGGTCAATGGCAATGGTTATCCGGGTATTTAAAAAATTGATGCGCTGCTTATGCTCCCATTTTAAATAGTAATCCGAAGACTTTTCAGCCCCCACGATATTGTCCTTTTTGTATTTAAACAGATAAAACTTAATATGCCCATCCATTTGCCGGAACAAATACCTGAACTCTTCGGCCATGCCGATCCCGGCCTTGGCGTAATAATCGAAATACAAAGTTAAATCCACATTGGGTTTGATGGCCCAGAAAAAAGCATTTAACAGGAAAAACCCCCTCAAGGAAGATGTGCCGAAATTGGGCATTAAAATTCCCGTGGCCCGGCCATCCTTATCCACAGGATAACGAAGGTAGGGCAGGTAAAAAATCGGGACCTTTTTAATTTTAAAAAGAACATTCGACATCTCAATGTACTTTTCCTTTTTAATCTTACCTTTGGAGCAAGTGATTTTCCAGCGCGGCACGCATTGCGTACAGGAAGTAAAATCCAGCTTCTTAAAGGTTAGGGTATTATTATCCACCTGGGAAAGCTTATCTGTCGTATACCGGATAGTAGGGGGCATTTGACCGTAAGTATCGTAGATTTCGCCGCTTCGATCTTTCAAATTGAAAGTCAGTTTTTCCCCGGTGATTATAGTTTCTTTGGAAGACATCGTGACTCTACCTTTGGCCATGAGTTCTTTGGTATCCTGGTTGAATTCCAGGTAATCCGCAAAAAACCTGTAATCTTCCCACGCAATCTCCACGTTGCCGGAGGCGATCAGTTTATTCTCATCCATATACTGGTTCTGCGCATTGACTTTAATCTCACTGGTCTGTTGCTGTTGCTGCTGCTGCTGGGATTGCTTCTGCCGGTCTTTTCCCCGCTCCTGTGCGTATAACGTGCTCAACCCGACTGCCACAATAAAAACAACAAAAATAATTGGAATGAATTTTTTTTCTTTCATCAGGAATGAATTTATCACAAGTCCCCCCATTTAATCAATAGCAATCTTGATTTTTTTTCTTACTTCTTTTATTTTGTTTGCCATGGAGGGGGTGGTTTTCATTTTTTTGATTTGACATAAACGAAAGATTTGATTAAAATTATTTCATGATAAAAATTTCGTTGTCAGGAATTTCCGGCAGTGGTAAAACCTCCCTCATGCAAGAGGTCAAAAAAATACTGTCCCTTAAATACAAGGTAAGCACCGTCGATGAAATCAATGGCAGAAATCCCTTTGATAATGATAAACGGTCCAGCTTTGTCAGCCAGTTCTATTATTTTTCTTCCCAGATGAACGAGGAGAACATCCACACCCTCACCTCCCCGGATTTCCTGCTTTGCGACAGGTCTGTCCTTGACCAGTGGATATATTGGAAGCACCATATTATCAAAAAAGATAGAACTCCCCGGCTGGAAGAAAAAGATGCGCTGTTGAAACACATGTATCGCTTCTGGATACCCACATATCACCTCATCTTTTTTATCCGGATGGACTTAAGAGAACTGGACACCCGGGAATTCGATTCTGAATTCAGGACTACGGATGTCGAATACATCAAAAAGACCGAAGAGTTGTTCCTGGAAACCATTGAAGAAGATCATCTCAATGTGATCGAGATTTGGAACAATAAAAGCGTCGATGAAAGCGCCTGCCAGATAATCAAAGCCATTTCAGATTATAAAGACGCGCTGGTTTCACCGGGATCGCCGGAGAAACAATAAGGACAGTAGGGCTTTGATTGTAAAACTTGCCGGTTACAATGTTGAAGCTGATCTGCTGAAAAACGGGGGGGTGATAAACCAGGATATATCGGCGGCTTTAACTCCGGAAACTTTTAGCGCAGCCTACGCCCGGATAAGCCGAAGCGCGAAAGATATTATTACCTTGCGCCGCGAGGCCAGGAAAGATGTTGAAACAGCCCGTAAATCCAATCGAAATATCATTTTCGAAATGGGACACCATTCCGTGGCCGAGCATGCCGTGTTTAATTTCGATATCATCGGCGTATCGCGCCTGGCCCTCGAAGAAATCGAACAATTCCGGTTGGCTTCCTATACTGAAAAATCCCAACGCTATGTTACCCTTAAAGGCGATTATGTCCTGCCGACTGAGATAGAAGACAGCGAATCTCAACAACTTTTCAGGGATACCGTAACGCTCCAAAACGAATTTTATTCCAGGGCCTTCAACATCTTAAAAGAATATGTTTTCAATAAATATCCCTATCTGACAGAAAACAATGCCAATCGCAATACCCTGAAAGGATGGGCAAAAGAGGACGCCCG
>JAUPLE010000158.1 GCA_030837085.1 Acidobacteriota bacterium
TAGGTCGCCGGTAACGCCCCTACAAAATCAAAAAATTCCGACCATTCAGGCAATTCGATTGATTTATGTAGGGGCGAACCTATGTGTTCGCCCAAAATTCTTTTTAAAATTAGAATTGCTGATGTCAAGACTTTTTCCTTGCAAAAAAAAAGGGGATTGATTAAAATATATAGGCCATGAAAAAAAAGAACGAATTGGAGTTACCGCTTTGCTTCTTTTTTATCAGCCTGGCATCCTTTGCTTTTGCACTGGACCCGGCTAAAACACTTAGCCAATACCTTCATGACGCCTGGCAGACCGATGACGGTTTACCCTATTCCAACATAACCACCGTGATACAGACTGGCGACGGCTATATCTGGGTGGGAACCCAGGAGGGTTTGGCGCGATTCGATGGGGTGCGGTTTACCATATTCGATACAAACAATACGACGGCGCTAAAGGGGAACTATATCGATGCCCTTTTCGAGGATCGCCGGGGTAACTTGTGGATCGGCGCCACCGGGGGTCTTCTCCGTTACAAAAATGGGGAATTTACCCTTTATACGGCCCAACAAAACGGATTGGCCGGCGACATCATCAGAGCCTTCTGCAGAGATCGGCAGGGAAACCCCTGGATTGCCTTCAGGAATGGGATCAGTCATTTTAAAAATGAAGCCTTCGTTTCCTATACCGCGAAAGATGGTATGCCCGACGACATTTCATGTATCTATGAAGATTCCCGGGAGCGCCTCTGGATCGGCACCCGCGGGAACGGTCTTTACTGTTGGCAAGATAAAAAAATGACCGTCTATTCCACGAAAAACGGATTGCCTGGAAACATCATCCATTCGGTTTATGAAGACCGGCAAGGGAACCTGTGGATCGCCACCCAGGAGGGACTTTGTTGTTGGCGGGACGGGAAATTTACCACCTATACCACGAAAGATGGGTTGTCCGAAAATGTAATCACTTCGATCGGCATCGACAGCCGGGGAATGATCTGGATCGGCACCCTGGGGACAGGAATTAACTGGCTTAAAGATGGCAAAATCATCCCCGTCCCCTTAAACGGCTCCCTGGCAATCAATAATGTAAAAGTGTTTTATGAAGACAAAAAGGGGGGAATGTGGATCGGTGCAGTCGCCCGTGGACTTTTCCACTGGCATAATGGCACATTGACCAACTTCACTACGCAAAACGGACTCTCCAGTAACACTGTATTATCTATCCATGAGGACAGCGAAGGGACGATATGGATCGGCGCCTACGAAGGCGGGCTCAGCCGCTGGAAAGATAATAAAATGACTACTTACACCACCAAAGATGGCTTGTTTAACGATACGGTTTACCAGGTCCTCGAAGATGATTACCAGGCGCTGTGGATGAGCTGCAACAAGGGCATATATACCATCGACAAAAAACAACTGGATGACTTTTCCGGGGGGAAAATAAGCCGGATTGACTCTATATCCTACGACCAAACCGATGGCATGAAAAGCAGCGAATGCAGCGGGGGCGCTTCACCGGCCTGGGCCTGGCCATTTGCAAACAGATCGCGGCCATGATGGCCGGCGATGTCTGGGCGGAAAGCGAAGTGGGCCGGGGCAGCACTTTTCATTTTATTTCCTGGGTGGATAAATCCGAAAAATTACCGGGCAAAGAAGTCCCCCGGGAATATTTGGCCGGGAAAAAGGTACTCATCCTGGACGATAATCTTATTAACCTGGAAATTTTATCCCATGCGCTGGAACTGGCAAACCTCCGGGTGGTACAGTTTTCCAGGCCGGATAACGTCGTCGGGGTTATTGAGAAGAGCTATTGCGAAGGCGACCCATTCGATCTGGCTATTATCAATATTCAATTGCCCGGGCTCAGCGGGTATGATGTGGCCAAACAAATCCGCGGCCTTGATTCTCCCATGCGCCACCTCCCGCTTCTAGCATTTTCTTCTTCTACCATCGACCGCTCGGGAAAATTCAAAAACTCCGGTTTCGATGGCTTCCTACCGAAACCGATCCAACGAAGAAAATTGTTGACGATGATGGCGTACCTCCTGGGGAATAAAGAAAACCTGGAAGAGCAAGTCCGGCAAGAAGGGATGATTACCCAGCATTCGCTTATCGAAAGGGCCAAACATGCCATCCGCATCCTGTTGGCGGAAGACAATCCCGTCAACCAGAAACTGGCCGAATTCATGTTGACCAAAGCCGGCTACCACGTGAAGATCGTTGAAAACGGCAAAGAAGCGGTGGAAGTTTATTCAGCCGATCCGGACAAATTCGATTTGATCTTCATGGACCTCCAGATGCCGGAAATGGGCGGCAAGGAGGCCACGGGAATACTTCGTCAAAAAGGTTTTAACGATATCCCCATCATTGCCATGACCGCGGACAGTATGATGGGTGACTACGAAAAATGCCTGGAAGCCGGGATGAATGACTATATCGCCAAACCCATCAAAAGAGAAATCGTTTTTGAAAAAGTAAAAAAATGGTGCTTGAGTGAGATGGAGTGAAGCGGACCTTATGTGTAGGATCGGCAAAGTCCGGGAAAGTTCAAAAAAAATAAAAAAAAAGTAAACATCCTGGGCCCCTTATCCGTATTAATAACCAGGGAAAACAAAATGAAATCGGATGAGGTTAGTAATGAAAAGAATAATCTTCGTTGTACTTTTAGTATTTAATGTGATGGTGTTTCTCTTTTCAAACCACCTGGCAGTCCTGTCCAATCCCAAAGCCGCTGCCGCCCAGGAACAGCAGGATATCGTATACGTTATATGCGTTTCCGGGAATAGTCAGCAGGACAGCGCGACGCCAACACCGGGGGAATATCTCATGGAAGTTAAAAACGTTGACGACAGTACCGGGGCGGATGAAGTGAAGAATCCACCCATTCGGGTGATTGTGATCCACCAATTCTGGAAAACCTGGTGGTTTAAATCACTTTCATTGCTGGCAGCCGGGACTATTTTTTTAAGTCTCTACAGGATGAGAAGAAAATACATTGCCGTCAAAATCAACCAGGGGGAAAATATAGGCTGTTTTTTTTCCAGGCATCATTTATCCTGCAGGGAACAGGAAATAGCGCTATTTCTTCTCAAGGGGGAAACAAACGATAGTATTGAAAACAAACTTTTCATCTCGGCTCACACAGTCAAAAATCACATTTATAACATATACCGCAAACTGGGGGTAAAGAACAGGATGCAATTAGCCAATCTCTGCAGGGATTTCCTGTAAAGAGATGATGTGCGCCACTTCGATATTCAATTCATGCACATGAATTTTTCGCAGCCCCAGGTAAGAGCGGAGGTGATAGTAAAAAAGGAGCGCCGGTACGTAGAAGAAGATATTGGGCCCAGGGAGCAGTGCCAGGAAGGGGGTGAAGGGCAGAACCAGTCCTTCGATAATTACAAACACCAGGCGTTTCATCATTTCTTTGCGAATCCAGATATTAAAGATTTTTTTGATGTGGTCATCATCGATGCCCCTGGCTGTTTTTAAAATGATTTTACAGTCTTTTAATTCCGATAGGATGTGTTGTCGGGATAAATAGCGCAGCACTTTAGGCGCATGATTTTTTAAAATATTAATTCCTTTTTGTACCCAATGTCTGGGGGAGGAGAGTTCCGGGAACTCCACCATGTTCAATTGGAATGCCAGGAGAGATTTGATTTCAAAAATGACGTCTTTCATCCACGATATATACACTATTTCTTGGCTTGGGTCAAGTGGAAAGGTTATCCGTTTTCCGCCCCGGCCCAGTCTTTGCACAGGGCTTCCGCCTGTTCCAGTACGGTATCCGTGGTCCCCGGTTCAATGGGCGTGCCGGTGAACCCGATGAAAGAGGCGTTGGGAAGGGCGTCGTGCAAATGGCGTGCGAATTCGTCTATGAAGTCGTATTGGCTGACTTTTTTGTCGGGGAGGAATTTCTGGATGGTGGAAAAGATGACGCCGCCGGATTTTGTTTGTAATAGGGTTTTGAGTTCGTCTTTGTTTTGGGCCTGGCAGGGGTTTTGGCGCAGCAGGTCGGAGCGCAGCGACACGGCAAAATTGGCATAAAAATGCGCCTGTTCATCTTCTTTTATTGTTTGAGATGAATCCGCGGGCCGGGCCGCGACAGCCGCGCCGCCGAATAGGGATTGCCGGACTTCATAAGCATTGGCCGGCAAACCTGTACTTTTTATCTCATAATACAGGTTATAATCCGGGTCCAATATCAGCCATTTTTCAAAGTGATCGCTCCACACTTCAA
>JAUPLE010000159.1 GCA_030837085.1 Acidobacteriota bacterium
AAAAAAATATTTCAATAGAATTGGGGCGTCGCCAAGCGGTAAGGCATCGGTTTTTGGAGCCGACACGACGGAGGTTCGAATCCTCCCGCCCCAGCATTACCTTTAACCATGTGTAATAGCGACCAATATTTAATCTTTTCAGGTTCATCAAATGTGCCCCTGGCCGAAAAAATCGCCGGCCACCTGGGGAAAGAACTGGGAAAATCAAACCTGAGCGTTTTTTCCGATGGTGAAATCCGCTTCCAGAGCCTGGAAAATGTCCGCGGAGCCGATGTCTTTGTCGTCCAATCCATGGCCAGTAAAACCAATTTTCATATCATGGAACTCCTATTAATGGCCGATGCTTTTAAACGGGCCTCTGCCCGGCGAATTACCGCGGTAATTACCTATTATGCCTACGCCCGACAGGATCGTAAAGACCGCCCCAGGGTGCCGATATCCGCCAAACTTATCGCCGATCTACTTGAAACAGCAGGATTTTCACGGATACTGACCATCGATTTGCACGCCAACCAGATCCAGGGCTTTTTCAATATCCCGGTAGATAATTTAATGGCCCTGCCCAGCTTTATTTCCCACTTTGAAAAAGAAAAACCGGAAAAAGTTGTGGCAGTCTCACCGGACGCCGGCGGAGTGGAACGGGCCCGGATGTTCTCACAGCGGCTCCACGGCGACCTGGCCATCGCCTATAAACGCCGGCCCGAACCCAATGTGGCCAAAGTTATGAACATCATCGGCGACGTCGATGGCAAAGACGCCATTATCGTAGATGATATGATCGATACCGCCGGTACATTGGTGGAAACCGTATCGGTATTGAAAGAAATGGGCGCCCGCCGGGTTTTCGCCGTCTGTACCCACGGCCTCTTCTCCGGCCCTGCCATCGAACGTATCGAAACATCCTCCCTGGAAAAAGTTTTTGTCTCCGATACCATCCCGTTAGCAGACTGCAAAGAAAACTGCGAAAAAATCAAAGTAATATCCGTATCGAAACTATTTGCTGATGCCATCGACAGCATTCACAATGAAACTTCGGTATCGAATCTATTTTTATAAAATGAGGTGAACAATGGAAAACGTAATGACGCTAAATGCTGAAACAAGACATGAAGTGGGCAAGAAAATTGCAAAAAAACTAAGAAAAGAAGGCCGTATCCCGGCCATTTATTATGGTGAGGACAAAGAATCCATACCCATTTCACTGGCGGTAAACGATATCAAAGCCATTTTAAAAAGCGGAAGCGGTGAAAATACAGTTTTGAGAATTCATCGGGAAAATACCCAGATGGATGCCATGTTGAAAGAAGTCCAATACGACTACCTGTCGGACAACATTATCCACGCGGACCTGATCCACATCGATCTTAATAAAGCCGTGAATGTCAACATACCCATCGTAATTACCGGCGAGCCGGTTGGAGTAAAAGTGGATGGTGGTTTCTTCGAATTTGTCACCAGGGAAGTCAAAATCAGGTGCTTACCCACCAAAATCCCGAAAGAATTCACAGTGGAAGTCGGGGAACTACACATGGGACACTCCATAAAAGCCGCAGATATCAAAGCTGACGAAGGAATTAAAATACTAACCGATTCCCATGTGGTGATTTGCGCCGTAACCTCAAGGGCCGCCGCGGAAGAAGGTCCTAGAGAAGCCGCCGCGGAAGCCGCTGAAGCAGAAGGCGCGAAACCGGAAGAAGCCGCTGCCAAAGATAAAGCTAAAGCAAAAGATAAAGAATAACGTACTGAGTAGACGTGAACTCTTTGCCTTCTCTCTCTGCATTTTATTGATGAAAATGCGACATAGGGAGGGCTGAATAAACCATAAGGAGGTTTTACACAGGATGAAACGAAAGTATGAAATCGGGTTTATTATCAACCCGGAAGCAACTGAAGAAGAAGTAAAAAAAATCATCGATTCCATCGTGGTTATCGTGAAAAAGGCCCATGGAACGATCGAGAACATCGATGAATGGGGCAGGCGAAAACTTGCATATACCATTTCTAAGCACAATGAAGGCATCTACGTTTTCATCAACGCCGATGTCGTAGGTTCCGTTTTTTTCGACATTGAAAGACGCTTAAAACTGACGGAAAAGGTCATGCGGTTTGAGATATTACGACTGGACGACAGGCTGAGAAAAGCCAATAAGCTGGTCAAAAAATGGAAACGAGTAGAAAAAATGTCGAAGCGCGTCCCGGAAGGCCGTGATGATGGGCTGGGCGCTGAGGGACATCGCCGCGATGAAGATGAAGACGATATGGAGGTAGACGATGAAGAATAATCAACATGCCCCTGCTAACAGCGGCGGTTCCGCTGCACCCAAATACCAAAAAAAATTCTATTTTTCCCGGAGAAAATACTGCGTCTTCTGTAAAGATAGAGTCAAACTTATCGATTACAAAAACTACAAAACCCTTGAAAACTTCGTACTGGAAACAGGCAAAATTCTTCCCGCCCGCGTCACCGGGACCTGCTATTACCACCAGAAACAACTTTCCAAAGCCATCAAACGCGCCAGGCACATGGCTTTTATGAAATTCGTCGAACCCAAGAGAGGTTGACCATGAAAGTGATATTAAATGAAAATGTAGAACATGTTGGGAAGTTGGGCGATATCGTGGAGGTAAAAGCCGGGTTTGCCCGGAATTATTTATTACCAAAGAAATTGGCCCTGCAACCCACGAAACATAACGTGGATACGCTGAAATTCAAAAAATTAAAAGCCCTTAAAAAATTGGAACTGGAAAAATTGTCCGCCGTGGAACTGAAAAAGAAACTGGAAGAAATCACCCTGACCATTAAAAAGAAAGCCGGCGAAACCGACACCCTCTTCGGTTCCGTCACTGCCATGGAAATCGAAAGCAAATTGGCGGAAATGGGTATCACAATCGAACGGAAAAAATTCCATCTCGAAGAGCCCATTAAAAAATTAGGTAATTATGTTTGCAAGATACGATTGGTAGAAGATATTGAAGCTGATCTCAAAATCGAAGTCACCAGGGACACGGAAGGCGAAGGAGAAGAAGTAGAAAAAGTTCACGATACCAGCGCAACGTGACCACCGCTTCCGATCTAACCCAAGCATTGCCCCATGATGGATTCGCCGAACGGGCGCTCCTCGGGGCAATGCTTATCAATAATAACTACGTTGATGAAGTTTTTTCACAAATAAATTCCAGCGATTTTTACCGGGATTCCCACAAATCCATCGCCGCTGCCATCGATAACCTGGTCAACAGCGGTGGCAATGCAGATATCGTAACCGTCGCCGGTCTCCTGGAAAAAAACAAAGAATTAAAATTCGTGGGCGGTTACGAGTACCTCAGTTCCTTGCTGGACGGCGTACCCGGCAGCATCAATATCGAAGAATATATTACCATAGTCAAAGACCGCTCCACTCTCAGGAGAATTATTCTCACCTCCATGGGGGTTATTAAGAGCGGCGCCGAGCCCGGCGCTGATACCCGCGATATCCTGACCCGACTCCAGGAAGACCTCATAAAAATCGCCGGCGCCGAAATACATGAAGGATTTGTCCCCGCCGCCATGGTAGTCAGCGAAACCATGGAGAAAATCGAGGCCATTCAAAAACATGGAGAAAGCGGCGGCTTAAAAACCGGTTATTACGAATTAGACAGTATGACCGGCGGACTGCAAAAAAGCGATCTGGTGGTCATCGCCGCCCGGCCCTCCATGGGTAAAACCGCCCTGGCTCTCAATGTCGCCGCCAACATTGCCCTTAAAGGCCAGAAATCCGTGGGCTTTTTCTCAATTGAAATGTCCAAACACCAGATCATGATGCGTTTGCTGGCCACACGGGCGGAAATCGATATGAGCGCCTTGATGACCGGGAAAAAACACCTTAATCAACAAGAATGGCACGCCCTGGAAATGGCGGCCGGCGAACTGGGAAAAGCAAAAATCTACATCGACGACTCCGCTACGCTTTCCATTATCGAAATGAAAACCCGCGCCCGCAGACTGTGGAAAGAGAAAAACCTGGATGTCGTTTTCGTCGATTATCTCCAGCTCATTAAAGTCAGCGGCGACCAATTGCGGCGTAACGACTCCCGGGCCCAGGAAGTGGCGATTATTTCCTCTTCCTTGAAAGAACTGGCCAAAGAACTCAATATACCTGTGGTTGCCGTGGCCCAATTGAACCGGGCCCCGGAACAGCGCGGCGGCAAAAGAGAGGGCGGCGGCCCAAGATATCAATTGTCCGACCTTAAAGAAAGCGGCGCTATCGAACAAGACGCCGACGTGATCATGTTCCTACACCGGGAAGAGCAAATCGACAGGGACACTGAACGAAAAGGCGAAGCGGACCTGATACTGGCCAAACAGAGAAACGGCCCCACCGGCAGGATTACCCTGGCATACCAGGATAAATATACCAAATTCGCCAATATGGCCCTGGGCGATAGGGACCGTGAATTCATATGATGACAATTTTTGTCATTTTAAGTGCCATTTTTTTTAAGTTTTCCGCCGATCGATTTTCCAAAATACCGCTGTAACGCATTTTAAGATTTTGGCATGAAAATTGCTGAACTTATACTTGAAACCAAAAAAACCAAAATAAATAGAAAACAAAACAAGGAGGCTTATAATGAGCAAAAAAGGTTTTACGTTAGTCGAGTTACTGATTGTTATCGCCATCATCGGCATAGTCGCAGCCATCGCCGTTCCCAACTTATTGACGGCCCTGCAGAAAGGTAAACAGAAAGCAACCATGGGTGATATGAAAACCATTGGCGGCGCGATCGAAGATTACATGACAGACAACTATATGGCGCCTGGAGATGCTGCCGTAGCACTAATAACTGGATTGGAAAACTACCTGGAACCATTCTATATCAAAATGTGTCCTACAAAAGACGGTTGGGGCAGCGATTTGAACTATGAATCCGGTGGGCATGATACCATTGAGCAGGATCAATATTCCATTACTTCCTATGGAAGAGGCGGAGTTACTACTCCATTCGATCCCGCGAACTCCAACTATATCGTAAACACCATGGTTGGCTTCGAAAACGATATCTGCTTCTCAAACGGCCAATTCACTTACGTAGCAAAGGTGAAATAATAGAAGCAGTAAGAAGTATAGTAATGAAAAAAAGCGGCTGGTTGTTAATGCCAGTCGCTTTTTTTTTAGTGGTTAATTTCGCGGTAAGTCCTGTAAAAGTCTTATTTTCAAGCAGGCTTATTTATTTTCTTTTCATCATAACCCTTTTTATGAACATGCGAAAATATAATATTAGTCAAATTTTAAAACCAGTCGTGGGAGGAGTCTCCTTTATTATATTTTCATATGGACTTATACAAAAATTTATTCTTTTTCCTTTATATTTAAGAAACTTTTCCAATAGTACTCCCGGGGAGAATGTTTACCTGGAGGCCATGGTGGAGCGGATAAAAAGCGGCCGTATTTTTTCCATCTTCCGGCTGCCAACCCTGTACGCCATCATATGCGCCGTATTAATCTTAGTCATTTTTCATTATCTCCTCAAAGTAAAATCCGCCGGTTCCACCGTGTCCAGCCCGAATAAAGCCCGGGTTGCCTGGACTTTTCTATTAGTGCTGGGGCTGGTTAACCTATTGCTTACCCAATCCTTCGGGGGAATTATTTATCTTTCCGCCGGCGTTCTGACTTACCTCCTGCTGTCGGGAATCTTAAAATTCAAATACCTGGCCCCCATCCTGATGATTCTTTGCCTTTTTTTCTCCCTGACCATTGCCCTGCGCTATTCGGAAGCCAGGAAAATGGAACCGGCCGCCCTGCGTATGTCAAATTGGAGCCAGGCCGCCAGGGTGTTCGCTTCGAGTCCCTTTTGGGGAGTGGGCCTGGGAAACTATGAAGCCGTGGTCTCTTATTATACTCGCGGCGAGGAAGCCAAATCCATTTACGCCCACAACTTTTTCCTCCAATTCAGCGCAGAGGTCGGTATGATTATTCCTTTTTTCCTGGCGCTGCTGCTGTTCACTTTAAGAACAAAATTAATGCCGATTCACCCACGGGAAGATGAAAAAACCTTATATATCTCTGTATTTTTTATTTTACTCACTTACAACCTGATCGATATCGGATTTTATTTCTTTCCCGCCAGCCTGGCCGGGGTAGTGGTCCTGTCGCAAATCTATCCTGCCCATGAATATAAACGCGCAA
Source organism: Acidobacteriota bacterium (assembly GCA_030837085.1). Taxonomy (GTDB): domain Bacteria; phylum Acidobacteriota; class Aminicenantia; order UBA2199; family UBA2199; genus JAKAGC01. The sequence continues at coordinate 6,168 of JAUPLE010000159.1, forward strand.
AGAATCGATATCACTACGCGTCCCTGGCAACAACATTTATTTTGGCCATGTTCATGACCGTGGAAGCCTTTTCCGATAACTACCGCGTAGAAGCCGATATTTTACAAATGCAAAAGCAGTACAGCGAAGCAGAAGTCGAGTATAAAACAAGTTTGCAGTTCAATCCTTACAATTTCAAGGCGCTCATCGGTTACGCTGCGGTAAAATTTTACCGGGAGGAACCGGCGGAAGCAGAAAAATACCTCGATCGGGCCCTGGACCTGTACCCGGATTCAGCCTCGGCCCATCATTTGAAATCCAGGATCGAATGGCAGGTAGGCCACCCGTGGCAAGCCTTTTTTCACGCCTCCCACGCCTACCGGAAGAACAGTATAAACGCCGGATATCGAAATTGGTTCCTGACCCTGAAGAATAACCTGGGAAAATACCTGGACCAGGGGAAACAGAAGGAAGAGCAATGAAATTAACACGACCACTCTACCGACTCAGCCGGCTGAATCCAAGGGTAGAGTTTATACTGCTTCTCTGCTGGATGCTTTTTTTCCCCTGGAAAGATTCGCCGCTGTATTTCCCGGCCGTTGCCCTTTTGATCGTGCTTTTTTCGCTGCGGAATATCTATTTTATGAAAAATCTCAGTCTCTCTTCTTTTTCCTATTCGCTGCTGGTGTTTAACCTGCTGGCGACACTTTCCGTTTTTTTTGCCGTTTACCAACGCCCTGCGATCCTGTGGATTTCGGGGATATCCCTTATTTCAACCTATTTTATCCTCTTCTTCCTTGATAAACAGGGCGAGGATGATTATTTTCACCTCCTGGTCTATATCATTTCGGCAGTTTCCCTTTTCCAGGCGATCAATTTTATAATCCCCGGGATTGATCACAGAAATTTCTTTTTCCCCAATCCCATCTTCCAGGGGGTGGCGTCCGGCATGGCCGTGTTGGCTTCGTTTTACTACCTCTTAAAAAAATTCAATCGGTTGTTTTTCGGGTTACTGGTCTTGAACGTCGCTGGAGTTTATGTTTCCGAATCCAAAGCCGCATTTATCGGGACAGCGGGGATTTGCTTATTAATGGTGCTTATAAAGAAAAAAAAGTTGCTACCGGCAGTGGCTGGTCTTATTATCCTGACGTTTCTCATCCCCAATCCCATCCGGGACATGTTTGTTTTTTCAATAAAGCAGGATCCTTATTCGGCCAATCGCCTGGACATATGGAAAATGTCGCTGGACATTTATAAAGATCACCCGATTTTAGGCGTGGGGCCGGAGAATTTTCCCGAGGTCTCCAGGCAATACAATTTCAAACAGACCCATGGACCGGCCAATTATTTTAAACGCGCCCGCAGTCCGCACAGCGATTATTTTAAACTTCTTTCCGAAACCGGCAGCGCCGGTCTCCTTTTTATACTCTTTTTCGGTTTTGTGCTGGTTAAACGAATCCTTTCCCTGCCCCTATTCAACCTATCCACGTTATTAATCATTTATCTCCTTTTCCAGGCGTTGGTATTCGACGTTATCTTCAATATTTTTTTCTTTTTTATTTTCCTTTTCCTGTTAAAAGACCTGTTCGAACAGCAATTGATTTATAAAAATTTCACGCTGCCTTTAAAAGTACATTGCATTTTTTTCCTGGTAGTAATCTTTACTGCCGGGTATTTACTACCTTATTTTTCTCTCAGCCTGGCGGAGAAATCCCTAAAAACCAACGATCTTGTAACTCGTTTCAATTTATCCGGCAAAGCGGGCTACCTGGACCCTTTGAGCGCCGATGTCCATTATATAAAAGCCCAATGTCTTTTTCATTATTTTAAAGAGACCGCCAACCTGGAATCGTTTTATTCGGCAGTGGAAAGTTTAAAAAAAGTCCAACGATTGAATCCGTATTTTATAGATGCTTATTGGTTGGAATCGGATTTGTATGCCCAATTGCTGCGGAAAAATGTAAATTACGCGGGTTTACCGGAAGGGATCACAGCGCCATTGGCTTCGGCGGAGCGGTATGATCCGGCGAATCCTTTTTTAAAATTACGAAAAGCAGAGATTTACCTGCGCTTTGATTTAAAAGAGGAAGCGCGGCAAGAAGCGATTAAGTCCCTGGAATTGGAACCTGATTACGCCATGGCCCTCTATTTCTTGCAACGGAATTTTAATCATTTTGCCGATGCGGGGGTCTTTGAAGTACGGATCGCCCATATCCGGGAAAAAGCCGCTCAATACCGGCCTGAACCCGGGACTTACCTGTCTAAACTATTTGAAATGCCCATGGAACCAATGATTTCCACGGGAAAATATGGAACAGGGGAGGTAATATGAAAATGAAGAAAATGAAAGTAAAAGGATTTACATTGATTGAGTTGTTAATCGTAGTTAGCTTGATCGGAATTATCGCGGCCATTGTCATACCCAATCTAATGGCCGCACTTCATAAAGGGAAACAGAAAGCATCGATAGGAGATATGAAAACCATCGGCACGGCCATCGAAGCGTATATGACTGACACCGGGATGGCCCCGGGCGGCGGGGCCGCCAGCACCATCGTTGATGTGGAATCGTACCTGGCAAGTTTTTATCTCGCCCACTTGCCCTTACGCGACGGCTGGGGTACCCCATTCGTCTATCAATCCGGCCCCGAGGGTGTCGACCAGGCTTATTATTCCATCTTTTCATACGGCAGGGATAAAACCTTTTCCGGAATCGATCCTGACAATTCCAACTATATTGTGGATAACATGTTGGTTTTTGACAACGATATCTGCTTCTCCAATGGGACATTCACCTATGGTCCTAAAGTAAAATAAATGTTAATCAATACCTGAACGGAACACCAATGCGTCACGATTCACGCATCAAGTGCCACGCATCACGTGCCACGCGTCACGTGGTGGACGTGGTGGACGTGGTGGACGGGTGGACGGGTGGACAAAAAGCTCAAAATCGCCTAAAATACCCCCATGAACCAGGCAAAGTTTAATATTATTGTACTCCTTATCCTCTTTTCTTTAAACCTGTTGGCCTTTCTCCCCACTGTTAAAGGGGATTTTATCTGGGACGACCGGGATTTGATCCTGGATAATCCATTGATACAGAGTTCTTCATTTCTTAAGAGCGTGCTGTTTTCCCCTTTCGATGTGTTAACAACCGATATCGAAACAGGAAAGAAATTTGCAGAGCAGACGCATTTTTACCGGCCGCTGATATTATCGTCTTATTGGCTGGATTTCCAGGTCTGGGGATTTAACCCGGCCGGCTTTCATTTAACCAATATTTTTATTCATATGGTGTGCGCTATTTTGCTTTTTTTTATTGCAGTAGGATTCGGGTTTGAACGAATTTACGCATTGTTTTCGGCAATCCTTTTTTCCCTGTATCCACTTCATTTTGAGAATACCGCCTGGATTTCCGGGCGAACCGATTTATTGTCATTCCTATTTGCCGCTGTTGCCGTCCTTTTCTTCTTGCGTTACCTTAAAAGAAACACCGGTGCGAATCTTCTCTGCTCTTCCTTTTTCTTTTTTCTATCGCTGCTTTCCAAGGAAAATTGCATTTTATTGCCGGCGATCTTTTTTTTAATTCTCCTCAGGGATGACAAGCCGTTAAAAAGAGCATTGGCAGTAATGGCGCCTTACCTGGTTTCCCTGGCGATTTGGTTGGTGATTCGTCAACTGGTACTTAAACCCACGGCGCTCCAGGTTTCCTGGCAGGCCATTCAAAATTTTTTCTCCCTGGTGGGTTTTTATACATTTAAATCGCTTTTCCCTTTTCATCTAAGTATCAGCATCGAGAGCCAGGATATTTTTTCCAACACATTATTCTTAGCTCTGGGATTAGCAGTTCTAGCGGGATTAGTGGCCCTGGGAGTATTGATTATTCTTAAAAAGGGCCGAGGCATCGTTTCCCAGGCTATTGCCGCTTTTTATTTACTGTTGATTCCATCCGCGGCCATCGTATTCGTCGATACCGCCAGGTCCATGGCGGCGTGGCGTTTTCTATACGCCCCCTCCGCGGTTTTAATGGGGTTATTGGCCTACTGCCTCACTAAAATAATTAAATCCCGGGACCTCCAGGTCGCCATAGTGGTATTACTAGGACTGGTTTATGTCTCCGAACTGTACCCAAAGAATATTGTTTTTGGACAAAAAGAGAAAGACTTCTGGGTCCATATGGAGAATATTGAAAGAGAGTCCCTGTTAGTACAGTTAAATGCGGCAGCGGCGCTTCTTTTCGTAGATGAAAATAAGGCCCTTTCCATATACAATCATATCCTGGAGAAACAAGAGGGCCAATCCAGGTATACGGATTACCAAACCATGATCCAGGAAAACCTGGCTGCTTATTATTCTACCAGGGGAGATTTCCAAAAGGCGAAATATTATTATGAGTGTGTTCTTAAAAGGGGTAAACCGTCGAACATCGAGTTTCATTTTAATTATGCGACTTTCCTCAGTCTTACGGAGGAACAAGCCAGGGCAAAATCGATTGTCGCGGATTTGCTGCTGCGAAATCCCGGCAACCACAAGTGCTTAAGTATGTCGGCCAAATTTTATATCCGTTTAAAAGAGTATGAGAAAGCGGTTCCACTGCTTAAAGAGGATTACCGACTCTTTAACACCAGCGAGAGCCTTCACTTGCTGAAACTCCTTAAAGCCAACTAAAAAGTATAAGGGGGAGTTGAAGGGCTGTACGTCTGTTACGGCTGTTTGCATTATAAGGAATTTTGAAGTATAATCTCAGTCTATATTAAAATAAGAACCCAATCATCTGGAGGTATATAATATGAATCAATTGGAACAAAAATTGCAAGAACTAGGACGTAAAGTAGTAGAGAATAACCTCTGGCGGCAGCGGCGGTGTTTCAATCTTATCCCTTCTGAAAACACCCCCTCCCTGCTGGTAAAACTCTGCGAGATCAGCGATCCCTCCGGCCGCTACGCCGAGCATAAAACCGCCTTGAAAAAGGAACGGGAAGCGCTGGAAGGAACCGGGGCCCTCAAAGGCGACCAGATATACTACTACCAGGGTGTTGAATTTATTTATGAGGTGGAAGAACGCTTAAAAGAGGAATTCGGTAAATACATCTCCGCCTCGGAAGTAGAACCCCGGACCATTAGCGGACAAATGGCCAACGAAGTGGTATTCAAAGCAGTCGTCAAATTCTTAGGCGGCGCTAAAGAAGGTTTTCCTAAACTCACCGACACCGGACGCATGGCCACGGTTATGAACAACAACCTCAACTACGGCGGCCACCTGAGCGCCCAACCTTTTGGCGCGCTTTTTAATTTCGTGGAAGGCGAAGTGGTCAATTTCCCCCTGATGGCCAACAACCCTTACAAAGCCGATGTAAATAAAATGCTGGAACTGGTAGACCAACACCGTCCGCCTTTGTTCGTTTTCGGGAAAAGTATGTTCCTCCATCCTGAACCGGTGAAACAACTGCGTGAATTCATTAACAAAACCGCGGATTACCACCCGGTGATTATGTACGACGCCGCCCATGTCATGGGTATCTTAGGACCGCATTTCCAGGATCCCCTGGCTGAAGGCGCCGACGTAATAACCGGTTCCACCCACAAAACCTTTTTCGGTCCCCAACGGGGCATCATTGCCGGTAAAATGCCCAAAGAAAGCCCCCTGAGAAAACTCTGGACGGAAATCAATGCCCGCGCTTTCCCCGGTTCCACCAGTAATCACCACCTGGGCACCCTGCTGGCCATGCTGGTAGCCACTATTGAAATGAACCATTTTAAGGATGAATACCAGGAACAGGTTGTGTCGAACGCCAAAGCCTTTGCCAAAGCGTGCGTTAAATATGGTATCCCGGTGGAAGGCGGCGAAGAAGACGGTTATACCAGTTCCCACCAGGTACTGATCCGGGTATCCCGGTTCGGCGACAGCAAAGAAATCGCCACCCGCCTGGAAGAAAATAATGTGGTCACCAATTACCAGGCTTTGCCGGATGACGAAAATTTCTATCATCCCAGTGGTATCCGGATGGGCGTTTCGGAAATGACCCGTTTCGGCATGAAAGAGCCGGATTTCGATAATCTAGCCCGTTTGATGGCGGATATTATCGTCAATAACAAAAAAGCCGGCCCTGAAGTGGCGGAATATCGCAAGCAGTTCCAGGAGATGCATTATTGTCTGGGTCTTGAAGAGACGCTGCATATTGCCCCGGCTATTTTTGAAAGCCTATTTCCCAGCCACGACTATTTCAAGGGTGTGGCTGCCGCTCTCAGCAAGATATAAAATTTGTTTTCGACGTCCGGGAACCCTTTTGTAAAAGACCCTCACGGAGGGCTGGGTTCCCGGACCTCCTAAAACTTTTCCTCATCAATCCATACCTTTTCCCTATCCCTTGATATATATTAAGATTTAATATATATCACGAATTTCATTTTCTTAATATATATTAAATTTTAATATATATTGACATTTTGTCTTTTTTGATATATATTAAAATTTAATATATATCAGGAGGTTGTAAAATGTTCGAAAAGTGGGATATACCCGAAGATATATGTAACAGCTTCCCTATCGGCTATAATAACCTCGAACTGTTCGTGGGCCATTCGGAACAAACAAAATTCCTGTCCGATCTCCTCTCCAATAAATCCGTTATC
>JAUPLE010000160.1 GCA_030837085.1 Acidobacteriota bacterium
AGTCCCAGGAGGGCCGGGACCAGCCATTTTTTTCTTTCCGGTTGTTTGCGGAACGAGAAAGCGTTAGCTACTTGTGGAGTCGGGATAGTGAGTTGTTCCGCGGTAGGCATTTCCATGGTGGTGAGAGGCGACGCAGGAATAGGAGGCGTGAGTTGATGCTCCTGGGCGATTAAAAATCCCTCTATGAATTTTACCAGTTCAACGGCGCTGGCAACTCTCATTTCCTTGTCTTTGGCCATCATTTTGTCTATCAGCGGTTGATACTGGCACAGTTCCACGGGTAGACGCGGCACCGGGTCCTGGATATGTTTGAGGATAATTCCGGCGGTATTCTCTGCTTTGTAAGGCAATCTTCCTGTTAATAGTTCATAGAGTTGGACCCCCAGTGCGTAAATATCGCTGCGTCCGTCGATTTTTTCTCCCCGGCATTGTTCGGGGCTCATGTAATGGGGTGTACCGATACTCATCCCGGTCCGGGTCAGGTGGGTAGTAGAATCGATGGCCCGGGCAATGCCGAAATCCACCAACACCGCGGTTCCATCCGTCCGGAACATGATGTTGTCCGGTTTTATATCCCTATGGATAAACCCTTTATTATGGGCATAATCCAGGGCGGACGCGATCATTTTTACGATATCCAGCGCCTCCCGGGGCGACACGATTCCTACCTTTTTTATCCGGTCGTTAAGACTTTCATGCAGGTATTCCATTACAATGAAATAGGTGTCCCCTACTTGCCCGATGTCGTGGATGGTAATAATATTGGGGTGAGACAACCTGGCCGCGGTTTGCGCCTCTTTTATAAACCGCAAGGAAAACTGCTCATCCCTGAAAAGCGTCGATACCAATACTTTTATGGCGACTTCCCGCTGGAGATTCTCCTGGACCCCCAGGTATACATCGGCCATTCCGCCGTGGCCCAGCTTTCGTATTAACCTGTACCCCGGTATTTGCGGCAACTTAATCATATCGTTTTTCTCCTTAACGCAAGAGGATATTATGCCACTTTTTGAAAGAAATTTCAAAGGGAAAATGAATAAAATTATGAATAAACAAGCTGGGTTTCAGATGAAGTCCCAGGTCCGGATCAGGGCCAGGGAGAAGTCGTTTATACCCCCACTGCTAGAAGCAGGTAACTCCCCGGACGCTATATCTTGTGTGCAAATTAAAAAAAAATTTTTTTTCGACTTGACATTTGACCTCCAAAAAAATAGAATATAGTTTCTTAAGAGAATTACTAAAACTTATTTAAATGGAAAAAAAGAAAGGTTATAGGAGACCTAGAAATGGAAGAATTAATTCTTGCTAACGATATCGATTTCGATCTGCACCTGGATGATCAGAAGGCCATAATCGTGGACTTCTGGTCTCCTACCTGCATGCCATGTTTGCAATTGGAGCCGGGGTTGAAAAAGATCGCCGGCGCTTACCGCTCCAGGGTAAAGGTCCTTAAAGTCAATGTAAACGACTGTCCCAGGACTTCATCCAAATATTTCATCAGGGGCCTGCCGACGCTGCTGTTTATTAAGAACGGGAACGTTAAAACGCAAATGGTGGGAGCGGTCTCTTCGCAGATGATCGAACAGAAACTCATGGAAATGATCTAACGAAGAAAAGGGCAATGAAAAAAGCGCTGTTGTATGAGAATACAGGCGAAGGGAATGTGGTTAGATGCCTGCTTTGTGGCCACCACTGCCGAATAAAAGAGAATCAATTGGGCGTGTGCCGGGTACGGAAAAACATCGCTGGCGATCTTTACTCTTTGAATTACGACAAGGTTTGCGCCACCCACCTGGACCCCATTGAAAAAAAACCCCTCTACCATTTCTTACCTGCCTCTACTTCTTACTCGATTGCCGCCATGGGGTGCAATTTCAAGTGCACGTTTTGCCAGAACTATTCTCTATCCGTTGTGGAAACAGAATCACGGATTTTCGGGGAGCAAATACCGCCGGAAAAACTCGTACAAGCCGCGCTTAACAGTGGCTCGGAATCTATTTCTTATACTTATTCGGAACCGACTATTTATTTCGAATTGATGCTGGAGACGGCCAAATTAGCCAGGGAAAAGGGTTTAAAAAATGTGATGGTCACGAATGGGTTTATGAGCGCTGAAGCATTGGAGATGATGTCGCCCTACCTGGACGCGGCCAATATTGATTTAAAAGCCTTCAGGGAGAGTTTTTATAAGGAATATTGCGGCGCAACATTGGCCCCGGTACTGGAAACGATAAAAGGCATGAAAGCAAAAGGCATCTGGGTAGAGTTGACCACGTTGTTGATCCCGGGGTTGAATACGGATAAACAGGAAATCGGGGAGTTGATTTCTTTTATTTTAAGTGTAGATGATATGATGCCCTGGCATGTATCGCGGTTTTTCCCGCAGCACCGGCTTTTGGATGTGCCGCCCACGCCGACGGGTGCGATTTATGAAGCGCTTGAAATGGGCCGGGACAGGGGGCTTAAATTTGTTTATGCAGGCAATGTGGCGGACGAGCGATTCGCACACACGCACTGCCCGGCGTGTAACGCGGTTTTGATCGAACGACGCGGTTATTTTACCAATGTGAAAAAATTCTCTGACGGAAAGTGCGGTTCCTGCGGTCAGGTAATCTCTGGAGTATGGAGATAATCAAAAATTTTTGCGGGGTCAAGGGGCGGTTTTTTCAAAAAGAGCCCCTTGATTACATCCCGATCTCTGTCAATATTTTCTGGAACGCTTTAATCGAGACGCCGGTTTTTGGATTGGTAGGCGGTGTACAGCCCCCTGTCTTTATAACCGAAAGATCATAAGTCCCAATCTCCCTGGCAATTTGAACCGTCTGCTCCTTCTCGAAACTAATCAACGGACTATATACCGGGAATTCAGAGGTTGTCCGGTACGCGAAAAGATTCTTTAACGTCTGGGACGCCACCTGCGCCAGGTTATCCCCGGTAATAATACCCCATGCACCCTCCTGTTTCGCGATCTCACGCGCTTTTTTATGCATCAGGTATTTGCATATCACGCAAACATAAGAATGATACCGAT
>JAUPLE010000161.1 GCA_030837085.1 Acidobacteriota bacterium
ATCACGTGGATTCTCCCATTATCGTACCGAAGAAAATTGGCAATGGTTTTAAAATAAATGCCGTGGCTGGTGACCAGGATGCTCCAGATGTCGGCGGGGGGGGATTCTTTTTTATCCAGGAGGGGCAGCAGGGAAATGTAATCCATTTCGCCGTCTTTATTAGGGGCCAGGTAGCCCAGTTCACCGACCCCGCCGACGTAGACGGTCCCGTTTTTATCTATGGCCAGGGAGCGGGCCATGGAAAAATTGGGAAGTCGTATCAGTCGCCAGTTATACCCGTCGAATTCCAGGACGCCGTCAACGTTACCGAAGTACATAACGCCCCGGTTATCCTGGATTACGGACCAATTCTGGCTGTGGGCGTTATATTCTTTGGGAGAATAATTGCGGATAAACGGGCTGCCTGTTTCGGCAAATACATGTAAAAAGAACCGGGATAAAAGGATAACGAGCAAAATGGCCCGTATCCGGCATTTCGCGTTGATTTTCATGGTTGTATTATAGAGGAAAACCGTTAAATTATCAATGACAGTCGGTCAGGAGGATGCCCCTGTGAGCACAGGAAACCTGCTAAAAGGGCCATCTGAAGCACCGGGACTAAAGTCCCTTTTTTAAAAAAGGGACTTTAGTCCCATGGTCAAAACCGCAACTATGATTTATATTAGGCACAGTCAAAGGAGGATACAATGACAATATTTAAAAAAGAAAATGGATTTAAACAGTTTTTTGCTTTACTGGTGGTAGTTACACTTATCTGCCCCGGCGTTCTTTCCGCCAAAAAAGAAAAACATGGGGCCTGGCTAAAAGTTACAATGCAGGACATGCAAGTGGTGGAGGGCGAGCTTCTTAAAGTGAGCGACAGCGATATACTATTGATGTCTAAATCGGGAACCGGGATTACAATACCCCTGACTGAGATCAGGACGATCGAATATAAAAAGAAAGGCAAATTTGGAACCGGGTTTGCCGTAGGAATGAGTATTTCAATGGTTTTCGGTGGAATTTCCGGCGCTAGGGGCCATGGTGGAGTGGAGGCGGCTATTTTTCAAGCTCTTCTTGGTGGCGTTGTATTAGGGATTCCCAGTGGTCTTCTCTTTGGTGTTGCTTCTTTGAGACCTGTAGATAAGACTTTCAATTTTCGAAATGCGCCGCCTGAACAAGTTTCAAAAAATCTTGAGAAACTAAAAGCCCTGGCCCGTTTTTAAGAAAGCACGAAATTCGAAACAAATTCAAAGTGACTACTGCGCAGAAATTGAAAGTGATACAACAACTCGCCGGAATCCACAGCCGCCTTACCCTTCTTTGACGGTTACATTCTTTCCTTCAAAAACCACGGCAAATTTCTTAATCTTTTTTACTCCCCTTTCCTTCAATTCGGTTTCGTATTTTTTTTCTTTGATTTGTTTAAGAGCAGATTTAGCGGCGGATTTCACGGATTCGTTTTTCCCGGTTTTTTTAAACTCCATGACGATACCCCATTGGGAAAGGTCCCGGGGGATAATCATAATATCGTAACGTCCGTAACCCGATTCCCGGTTGGATTTGATTTCATGGGTATTGGCAATCCAGGTGAGCATACCGGCCACCAGGGCATGATAGACCTTTTCCGGCTCGCCGCTGAAATCATGATAACTGAACACCGCCGCCACCACCTTTTGCAGCATTTCTTCAAAAAGTTCGGTATTGCCTTCCACCAACGCCTGGAGCATGATTTCCAGGCGCTTGTTTTCTATTTTCGATGAAAAATATCGCCGGACAATCCGTATATAGGTGTTTTTTACTTCCAGGTTCGGGATACAAAGGTTATAAAGCATTTTGTCGGATGCCGCGTCTCTTCTTTTGCCGGTATGTTTCAGGTATCCCCCCATCATCAGGAAACTCCACAGCAAATCTTCATCGATGCCGACATCTCTAAGCACGATGTTTTCATCGATGGATTTTTCAATCGTTTCTCCCCTGATCAGTGTTTCCAGTTCTTCCTTGAGTTCTTTTCCCCCGTTGGACAATAGGTCCTCGACGATTTCGTTGTCCGAGGTATTGATCCAGTAAGGTTTTAATTCTTTTGCCCGGCTGTCTAAGAAGCTGGTGATGGACCAGGGATTGTAAATAATGCGTCCGCCGAAATTGTAGCCGTTATACCATTGTTTTACATCGTCATACCTATCCCATACGTCGAAATCTTTTAGCATCGTCTCGACTTCCGGTTCGGTGAACCCGAATTTATCGTTGAACTCTTCCGCCAGGAGTGTAAACACGCCCGGGTTGTTCAGGCCGGAGAAGATCGATTCCTGGGCAATGCGCATAATCCCGGTAATAACAGCTTTTTCCAGGTACTCGCCGGTATCTTTCAGCCCCGCGCAAAGGAAATTTCGTGTGAAACCGATGATTTCATTATAATATTGGCCGGTAAAACCCGCATGTACCGGGGCGTCGTATTCATCGATCAAGATAACGGCCTTTTTACCATAATAACGGCTTAAAAAAATAAGCAGCTTTTCCAGGCTGTTCTCATAATCCCCCAGGGATCCTTTTAGATCGATGATCCGCTTGAAATAATCCTGTTCCGCCGGTTTCAACCCGTTACCGGTAAGCAAATAATCATGCTTTAGGTATTCTCCCTGGATAAGCGATTGGAGCTTACCCAGGCAGGTTTCCCAGTCAGGTTCTTTGATGTTTTTTAAGGTAAGAAAAATGACCGGGTGTTTGCCCATTTTTTCCAGGTATTGGGGGCCTGCCTCGGCGATGGCCAGGGAAGAGAATAAACTTTTATAAGTATTACCGGGATTATCCGGGACCAACGGTAAGTTTTCCGGGCAGCAGTCATAAAAGTATTTCAACATGGAAATATTGAGGGTCTTCCCGAACCGCCGGGGCCGGGGGACCAGGATAACTCGGTTGCCCCTGTCGATAATTTCCTTGATAAAAAGGGATTTATCGATATAATAGTAGTTTCCGGTTATTATATTCTTAAAATCGGATTCTCCGACAGAAAATTGTTTCATACTCATGATCGTTTACCATTTAGAGTATAACATATTGGTAAAGAGAATTCAAATTTTTTAATCTTTATATAATCAAAAGCTTTAGGAAGTCCAGAAACCCTTTCTCGAAAGTGCGTCGAAGTTTGACTGTCCCCAAAATTTCTTTTATCATTGTTGCCTGGGAAAGTTACCAGTCTCACAACTTTTGCACAGTGTCTGCCCGTGAAAATAAAGAAAATGGGGGCCTTTTTGGGAACGGGAGGGAATGTCCGTTATAATAAACCGATGGGTATGGAAATAACGAAGATCCCAGGTTTCTCGATGACCTGGTCCAGTTCTTTGGCTTCTTCTTCTTTCAATTCCACGAAAACCAGGTAGACGATTTCTTTTAAACCCAATTTTATACCGTATTCCGCTGCCCGGTCGATGCCCTTTTCATAAA
>JAUPLE010000162.1 GCA_030837085.1 Acidobacteriota bacterium
AATTTTAAAATAGAATTGCCTACATTGTTGAATGGATCCGGGGTCAGTAATCTTGAAGCGTTTGCCATTATTCGCGATGCGGATGACAGTTTCGAGAACGCATTTAAAAGCGTCATCAATGTTTTGGAAAAAATCGAGGACCTCAAGGTTCCGAAGAAACCCGGGGAGTTCTCCCGGGGGAATCCGAAAGTGGGAGTTTTTATTATGCCTGATAATTCCCACCCGGGAATGCTGGAAGACCTTTGCCTGAAAACGGTAAAAGATACGGAAGCGATGGAATGTGTCAAGCAATTCCTCGATTGCGCAAAAAAACTTGAAAATCCTCCAAAAACAAAAGACATTCCCAAGGCCAAGGTTCAAGCTTTCCTTGCTCTTATGCCTAACGTTCCCGACTCCGTAGGAAGGGGCGCTCAAAGAAAAGCCCAGGGGAAAAAGATATGGAATTTCGATGCGGCTGAATTAAGCCCCCTTAAAGACTTTCTTTCACAATTGAAATAATAATTTATTTCCTTTATAATTTAACCTGGAATTTTTGTGAAAATGAAAATTTGTAATTCCTACGAGGTAGCCAATGAGAGAAGACTTTAAGAAAAGTATGAAATGTAAATTGGTTTTTCTTATGGTAATGGCTTTTGTTTTGATTATCCCAGGACTTTCCATTGCCCAGGACGAGACCAACTCCCAATCCCAACCCCCGGATATCGAAATTTTTATGAAAAATGGCATTTACCAATGGACGGAAAACAACCCCTATATGAAAAAATTGGTGAATACCCGTTTCTGGGAAGACCTGCAGCGGTCCGGCCAATTTATTGGCCTCCTGACCATGGGTACCCAATTGGAGAAACAAACGGGCCTACACCTGGACGCGAATTACATCCGCGAACTGCTGGACGCTCCCGTGGAAATTTCCCTCTGGGACGCTTTCGAAAAAGACAAAACCCCCCGCTTTGTGGCGGTATTGGATGTGGAACCACAAGACCAATGGCTGATCAAACTGGCGGAAGTTTATGCCCAGGGTATTAAAAAATCCACGGTCATCGAACGAAACAACCTGAAGATTCTGAAAACCGAGTGGCTGGACAATACGCTATATCACCTGATGCTGAAAAAACAATTGGTGGTTGCCAATAACCTTGATGTATTTCTCCAGGTCATGGGCTTGGCATCAAAAGACGGAACCATCCATTCATTCAGGGATTCTGACTTTTTCCGTAATTTTCATAGCTCCCAGGATGGTAACCTTAAATGCCGAATCGACCTGACCGCCTATTTGAAAAACTTTAAAAGCGTGTTGGATAAAGATTCCATGCAACTGGCCATTAATATGGACCTGGATAAAACGGTGAATTTTTATTCTCTGTTTCTAACCGCGGAACCGGTCTTACTGGCCCCGGAATTATGCGCACTGGATAACAGCAAGGAATTTATCCCCAGGGAACCTGCCCTGGCCACCGCCGGTCTCTACGTCCCACACTATTACCTGGGCATGATCAAACGTTCGGATTATTTCCAGGAACTCAACGGAACGCTCAACCTGGATATCGAAAAAGAAATTATCCCTCTTTTTAGCGAACGTTTCTTTTTCTATTTAATGGATTTCCAGGACGCGGCAAATCCCAATATTTTAAACGGGGTTGTGGGTTTCTATCTTAATAAATGCACACCGGAGCAGGTGGAGAAAATTGTCGCGTTAGTCCAGGCGCTGATGGCGAAATCGGACGAAACGATGGACGTGGAAAATGAAGAGGAAAAGGGCGGCGTTGACATTTACCGGTTCCCCGAGGATGATAGGCCCGCCTTTTGCGTGGTCAAAAATTGCCTGCTGGTGGGCACGGGATACGACGCTTTAAAGCAGAGCCTCGCGGTTTTTCATAAAAAGTCCCCTTCCTTATCCGACGGCAAAGGCTACAAGACCCTGGCAAAGGAATACTCCACCAAAGGGTACTGTCAAATCCTGGCAGACCCTGCCCGGATATTCAAATCCCTGGGCAACCATTTTCAATTTGCGGCAGGCTCGACCAGGGAATTTTCTGCCGCGGATGTGAAACTGAAAGTCCTGCCGGTTTTTGATATCTTTTCGCAAATTCCCGCCTTTGGGATTTTTTGGGAATTTAATAATGAATCCCTGACCGGGAAGGTTCGGTTCGTCGATAATGCCGGGCGGTGAACGTGTGAACGCATGATGATGTTAAGAACAAAAAATAAAGGCGCGAGAAACGCGCTGCTGGTTTTCCTGGTTTGTTTTATGCCGGTTATTTCCTCCACTCTGACTGCGCCGCACGCGCCGCATGCTAGAACTGCCCCGCGGGCGGTAGATATGGACATGGACGGGTTTCCCGATGCAGCGGAATTAATTGATGAAATCGATCGCAGCCGGTTCCGGCTCTGGTTTACCGCTGTCGCCGAGTCCCAGTTTTACGCCATTCACCCGGATTGGCCGGCGATTCGTCATGATTGCACCGGCCTTATTTGCTTTGCCTATAAAGAGGCCCTAAAAACTCACAACGGTCAGTGGTTGAGCCGGTTTAAATACATCACCAATCCTGCGATACCGGACATTAACGCTTTTCGTTACCCGAAGGTCCCATTGATAGGGACCAACCTGTTCAGGACGGTCTCTGGTCCGTTCAAGGAGCAGGATCTCGAAAACGGCGCTTTTCAGCCCATTGCCACTGCCCGCGTCTTGATGGATTATAACTGCCGGTTCATTGGAAAAGAACCGGATGAAACCATCATGGAAGGGGATCTGTTGTTTTACCGGTATTTTGTGGGCGAGCGGCAGGTGTTCCATGCCATGATCCTGGTGAAGATAATGGATACCCGTGATGGCATGGATGGGGTTGTGGTTTATCATACGGGGCCGGATGGCGATCAACGGGGCGAGGTACGAAGGCTTCGTATCTCTACTTTGAATCAGCACCCGGACGATATCTGGCATGTTAAAACCAACAACCCATATTTTCTTGGATTCTACAGGCTCAATATCCTGGAATATAATTATATTAAAATGATGAATGATGAATGATGAAGAAAAACTTTAAGAGAATTAATTTTAATCCCTTTAAAAGATGCAAAAAATAGAGGAGTTATTATGCGAGAATTAACAAAAACAACTAAATTCATAGTATCAATATTTCTATTTACGTTGGGTGCGGCTTTGTTGATGGCTGAGCCCCGTTTTTACCTGTCTACGGATAAAATATTTACTCCCGGTGAGGAAGCATTCGTGACATTGGAAGCAAGGGGATTGCCGTATATTGACATTCGTGTCTACCGCATCGATGATCCTATCGGGTTTTTCCTGGCCCAGGACCGGCCCCACCAACCGGTGGAAGTTAATGAATATGCCGGCGTCAATGCCCTGGAGGTTTTTCGCAGCGTGTTTGACCGGGATTTGCTGCTTTTGCGTGATTTATCCCGTCGATTTGTTAATTCCAGGATCCGGGCCGATATCACCGGCAATTACGAAACATTGAAAGGGGTATTGATACCTTCTAATAAAAAGCCGATCCATTCCGTGATCAAACTATTGGGAAAGTATCCCCTGCTGCGGCATTTCCGTCATATACCCGGCCGCAAGCCGGATACTTCTTCCACCGGGGAACAAACCCAGGGAGAAGACGAAAGCGAAGGCGAAAGTGAAGATGAAGGTGGAGGGGGTGAAAACTATTCGTATAATTGGCTTTATGAAAAAATCCCCATCTTTGAATCGACTCCCGGGGTTTACCTGGTGGAAGGTGTAAATGGGAGTAATGTGGGTTACACCATGGTAGTGATTTCCCGGTTGGCGTTAATCACCAAGCAGTCCGGCGATTCATTATTATGTTACGTGGTGGATAAAATCTCCGGGCAGCCGCTGAAAGATAACCCGGTTACAGTGCTGAACAACGCAACCCGCAAAAAGATCGTCGAAGGTAAAACCGATAAACAGGGCCTCTTCTTTTCTCCCGTGAAAGAGGTTTCCCAGTTGACCATTATTAGCGGCAGCAATAAACAGTTTTCCATTATTGATCCTTCGTTTTTCCCGGTTTCGGTGGACCATCGAAAGGTTTATATGTATACGGACCGGCCGGTTTACCGTCCGGGGCAGGATGTCTTTTATAAAGGAATCGTAAGAGATTTCCTCAATGAGAACTATCAACCGGCGGCATCGGCGCCGGTGGAGGTGACGCTGTACGATCCCAGGGGCAATAAAATGGGGGATGATAAAACATCCATCAGCCCGATGGGTACGTTTAACGGCCGGTTACAACTGAATGACGAATCCCCCCTGGGCACATACAAATTGATTGCCGTCATCCAGGGAAAATCCTTCCAGGCGGAATTTAAAATCCAGGAGTACCGAAAGCCCAGGTTCATGGTAGATGTGAAGTTGGAAGGTTCGGGCATCAGCGGTTCTAGAGTCAATGCAACAGTGACCGGGAAATATTATTACGGGCCGCCGGTGCAGGATGCACCCCTTCATTATTATGTTTACCGCACCCGGTTTTACGTGCCCTGGTGGGCGGATGATGATTACAGTTGGTACTACAGCGACGCCGAGTACCGCAGCACCAACCGGGAATTGATAACAGACGGCGAAGGGAAATTGGACCAGTCCGGCCTTTTTAATTTTAATTTCGAAACCAAACGCGATTCGGATGATTACACGTATATCGTGGAAGTAAGAGTTAAGGACAAGAGCGACTATACCGTCAGCAGTTCCAGTACGATCAAGACCTCCGCCGGTCAGTTTAATATCGGGATTCGCAGTCAACGTTTAATTTATTCGGTCAACCAGGAGGCGACGGTTACATTTTATACCCTTGATCTCAACAATCGGCCGGCGTCGGCTGGTTTCGATTTTAAAGCCGTTCATGTGGCCGGCCTGGATAAAAACGCCAAAGAGTCTGTTATTTTCAACAAGCACCTGGAATCGGATAAAAGCGGCAGGGCCTCTGTTACGTTTAAAGTTAAAAAAAGCGGCCATGTGATGCTGATAGCCAAAGGGATTGATAAGTTCAACAACGTGATCGAATCCTCCTCCTCCATCTGGGTGGCGACCGGTGATCAACCGGTGGGTTACGCCGGGGAAGGCATCGAGATCGTCTCCGATAAGACCGGTTACCAGGTGGGTGATAACGCTAAATTCCTGGTGCTGTGCCGCGTCCCGAATATCCCCTTCCTTTTTACCGTTGAGGGTGGGAATCTCTATTATTATAAAGTTCACAAATTTTCCGGGAATTCCTGTTTGATTGAAATTCCCTTGAAAGCGCAGTATACGCCCAATGTGTATGTGCAAGCAGCGGCGATTGTCAACGACCGGTTTTTCCAGCGTCAGAAAACCGTTATTATCCCGCCGGCGGAGAAATTCCTCAAAGTTTCCATTAAAACCGATAAGCCGGTATACCTGCCCGGCGACACTGTAAAAGCCGAAGTGCTGATCCTGGATTATAAGAAACAACCCGTGGAAGCCGAGGTGTCGTTGGGGGTGGTGGACGAAGCGATCTATGCCATCAGTCCGGAGTTGGTGGTGGATATGCAAAAGTTTTTCTATCCCCGCAAGCGCTGCAATGTCCGCACCAATAATTCACTTATCTTTAATTTTTACGGGTACAGCCAGGAACTCAAACCGGCGTTGGCTGCCATGGAGATGCGTCCGGACAGCGGTTTATCCAGTTTCAAACTTATTTTCGAACGTAAATTGAGACAGCGGTTTAAAGATACCTGTTTCTGGATACCGGCGGTAATGACCGACCGCACCGGGAAGGCCGAGGTCAGTTTCCAATTGCCCGACAATATCACCCAGTGGCGGTTTACCGCACGGGTTGTCAACGCGGCTACCCAGGTAGGCGCGGGAGTGGAGAAAGCGATTTCACGCCGCGATCTAAGCATCCAGGTAGACCCGCCCCAGTCTTTTACCGAAGGCGATGAATTGGTGCTGCCCGTTCTTTTGAGAAATGTCACCCCACAGCCGATGAAAGGAAATTTCGAATTCGAAGTCAAGGGTGGTAAAATCACGGCTCCTTTCAATAAATCATTTTCACTGCAACGCAACAGTGGGACGGAAATCCCCATAAAAATAAAGGTTATTGCCCAGGACAGCGTTGAACTTATTGGCAAAGCCGCTGCCGGGAACGCCTGGGACGGGATCAAACTGACTGTGCCGGTTACGCCTTATGGCGTTGAAAAAATGCAAAACCAAAACGTGGTTCTTGCGCCAACGGAAAAATCGAAAACCATTCGCTTTAGCCTTCCGGAGGAAGGTTATAAAAGGTTTTCCAAAGGGAATTTGTATGTCCATGCCAACATTTACCGGGCCGTTCTTTCGTCGTTAAATTACCTGGCCGCTTATCCTTACGGCTGCGTGGAGCAAACCATGAGCGGGTTTTTGCCGGATGTGGTCCTGGCCGGGGTCCTGGAAAAACAGAAAATCAACAACCCGGAATTGAAAAATAAAGTAGATAAATATATTTATGCCGGGATACAGAAACTCCTGGGTTTCCAGGGGCAAAACGGTTTCTGGGGCTGGTGGAATGAAGGAAATGATGAAGGCGGAGGAGATTACTTTACTACCGCTTATGTCATGTACGGTCTTTCCCTGGCCCGGAACCTTGGATACAAGATAGACCAAAATGCGTATGACCGGGGAATCAATGCCCTGGAAAAAATAGTGGCCCTCCAGGTCCGGGATGAAATGCGCGTCATGTGTCTGTATGTATTAACTCTGGCGGACCGTTCGCCTGGGTCGATTATCATGGATATGTATAATAAACGCGATTCAATGTCCAACTATACTCTTTCCATTATGACCTTAACCCTGGCGGCATCGGGGAAAAAGAAAGAAGCCAATACCGTGGCCAACCTGCTGCTGTCTAAGTGTACGACGGATGAAAAAAACCAGTCTGCTTATTGGGACGCCAGTGTCCAATACCGGCTGCTTTCTGAAAACGCACGCATCGAGACCACCGCGTTTGCGTTACAAGCGCTGATGAAAACCCAGCCCAAAAATCCCCGGGCATTGGCCGCGGCTGGTTGGCTGATGGCCCACAGACAAAGCGAACGGTGGAGTTCTACCCGCGATACCGCGGCAGCGGTTATTGCTCTTTCGGAATATATAGCCGGCAGTGGGCTGAAAGAAAACACCTCCGGCTCGGTGAACTTCCGGTTAAATAATAGCAACTGGTATACCATCCCTAATGAAAACCTTTATTCCGATAAAGGCGAATGTTGGATGCCCCTACTCTACAAGGAACTTAAGAAAGGTGAGAACATATTGGAAATCCAAAAAAATACCGGCAGTGAACTATTTGTCAACCTGGGATTGGGTTACTATTCCAGGGAAGCAGAGGTCGAAACCCTGTCCGGTCCCTTGAAAATAGCGCGTAAATACTACCGGTTGACCGCTTCCCCCGGGGGCAGCCTCAATGCCGTTCCACTGGATAACCCCAACAAAATCTCTTTTAAATCCGGCGAAGAATTCCTGGTGGAACTGCGTATCGATACGTCGCAGCCTTACGATTACATGGTGCTGGAAGATTTTATCCCCGCCGGTTTCCAGGTCATTGAGAAAACAAAGAACTACCAATTAAGCGATTCCAACATGAATTATTTACTTGAAGGAGGGGCCGCTACCTTTAAAGAAGCCAGGGACAACCGGATGGTATTTTTCTTCAACCAGTTAAATGCAAATGGAAGCCTGACAGTATGTTACCTGCTGCGCGCTACCCTTGAAGGAGAATACCAGGTCAATCCCGCGGTAATACGCTCCATGTATTATGATGAGCGCCGGGCCCTGTCCCAGCGGTTTCATGTGAAGGTTACAAAATAAAATTGGAGAAACGCAAATGAAAATTATTAATAAAAACAGGTTCATCAAAATCAGCGTGTGGGCGTTGGCCGTATCCTTCTTAACCGCCTCCCTGGCCATACCGCTAGCGGGACAGAAAAATAAAAGTAAACCCACCGACGCCCAGGTGAAGGGCGTCCAGGTGAAGATCGTCAAACCAATCAACGGTTGGTCCGGCGACCGGTTGATGGAACTGGAAGCCGAAATCAACAACCCGGATATTAAGTTTGCCTACCTGGTGGAAAACGGCAATGAACGCATGGTAAGGGTTAGAAACCAACGGGTGTCGGAAAAAATGGTCCTTTCCCCGGGAACAAACCAGGTGGTTGTCCAGGTTCAAAAGGACGGCGTCATGTATTCCGATCATGTGGTTCTTTACAGCGAAGTTCCAAAAAAGGATATCAAGATCATTCTTTCCTGGGATACCGACGGCACGGATGTGGACCTTCACGTGGTCAATCCCGCGGGCGTCGATTGCTACTACGGTAACAAAGAGTCCCCGGAAGGCGGGGTACTGGATGTGGACATTACCGACGGCTACGGCCCGGAAGTTTTTACCCAGGCCAACGCCGTCAAAGGTGAATACCATGTGAAGGTTCACTATTTCAATGATAACGGCTATCCCCAAAGTTTTGCCAGGGTACAGGTAATCCTCTTCGAAGGAACCGATTTCGAGAAAAAATATTATTTCGAAAAGATGCTGATTCGAACCGGGGACACCTTTGATGTAGGGACCTTTAATATCGCTGAACTGGGCCGTGAGAAAAGTTAGAATATACCTTACCAGGAACCTTTTTGAAAAAAGGTTCCTGGACCTCCAAAAACTTTTTATTATTACAGTTGTTTTCCTGGCAGTTACGGTTTGCGCTGAAGCCCAGGACCAGGCCGTTATCGTCATGGACGCCGACAACGGCAAAATACTGCGCCTGGATAATCCCAAAATCGCCGCGGAAACCGCTTTCTCCCCCGGTTCCCTGGTTAAAGTCTTCGCCGCCCTCTACGGCTTGAAAACCAATATCATCGATCCGTCACTCATCATTCATTGCAGCGGCGCCTTTGACATCAACGGCAAACAACTACCCTGCTGGGACCACACCGGCCACGGCGCCGTCGATCTCTACAAAGCACTGGCCTATTCCTGTAATGTTTATTTTTACCACCAGGCCGTCCTTTTCGATAATGCCGGTTTTTCCGAATTCCCCCGGTTCTTCAGGACAATGGGCTTCGGACAAAAAACCGGCATCGATCTTCCCAATGAAACCGCCGGTTCCGTGCCGGATATTTACGATCCCCTTGAAAAAATAAAGGCCGCCGCCGGGGCAACCCGGGAGATATTAGTCACCCCCATCCAGGTCATTACCGCCTTTGCCGCTGTCGTCAACGGCGGACGAGTGCTAACCCCCTTTCAATCTCAGGGGCATACCATTGTCAATGAAACCCTGGCCCTGGACGCCCAACTGCCGATTATACACCGTGCCCTGCAAGAAGCCTCCACCTACGGAACAAGCGCCGGATTCTACCAGGAAACCGGCGGCTTTGCCAAAACCGGCACCGCCCCCCAGGCGGATTTGATTCATTCCGACGCCTGGTTTGTCGGTTATCTTCCCCTGCAAAACCGGAAAATTGTCATCCTGGCATTGAAAACCAATGGAACAGGTGCTAAAGATGCCTTGCCCATCGGACTTGAAATAGCCAGGGAGTTGAAAAATAAAGCGCTGGACCAGGAACTCGTCTCTGTTTCGCTCTTTTCCCTCCTCAAACCCAGGACCGGTACTATCACCGGGCGCTTCGGCTTACTGGAAATCAATGATGAAGATGACAGGGAAGGAGAACAGGGCGAGCCATTGTTTTGCCGAAAATTAGAAGTGAAACTAAACCCAGGGGGTTCCCTGACTGTATGGGCCGACAACGTGGAAACCGGTATTCACCATAGGGTGGCAATCCGCCCCCAACAGCCCGGGGGATTTTCCAGTATTCAATTGGATAATGTGGAAAACCGGGATTACCCCGGTCAAATAACCATTCGCTCCAACGGCGATTTTCTCGATATTATCAATCGGTTGCCGCTAAAAGACTATCTTATCGGCGTTATCGGCTGTGAAATGGGCATGTTAGCCAATTCCGATTCACATTTCGAAGAAGCCCTCAAGTGCCAGGCCATATTGAGCAGGACATATGCCTTGAAAAATCTAAAGCGTCACAACCAATTCGATTTTTGCGATACCACCCATTGCCAGCATTACGCGGGTATCCCGCGCACCCCCCTTCAACCGGAAACCAACGATCTGGCCGTCCGGCAAACCGGGGGTATCGTATTAACCTATAACGGCCAATTGTGCGACGTATATTATCATTCCACCTGCGGTGGCTTTACCTGTGACGCCGAAGGCGTCTGGCAAGATAATAACATCCCTTATTTAAGAAGTATCGATGACCATGGTCGGTGCAGCGTTTCACCCCATTTTCGCTGGAATTTTCAAGTGGAAGAAACCAGGTTTTTTGAGATATTGAAAGCCATTAACGGCGAGACGCCGGTTGATCTGCGTATTAAAAAAACCGATAGCGCAGGGTGGGTCAAACAAATCGCAATCGTTTACCCCGGCGGCAGGGAAAAAATACTGCGCGGCGAGGAGCTCCATATCTGCATAGGGCGCAGCCTGGGGTGGAATACCATAAAAAGCGCAAACTTTGCGTTAAGCAAAAGCGGGAATACCCGGATATTTTCCGGCAAAGGCCTGGGCCATGGCGTTGGCTTGTGCCAGTACGGCGCCCGGTCAATGGCCCATGACGGAAAGGATTACAAGGAAATCCTGGCCGTTTATTTTCCCGGCGCCGTGGTAGATGCATACTGGGTACTGATCAATGCCCTCACTCGAACAGCCGAGGCCGATGGAAATGATTAAGCGCTCTTTGATACTATCTTTTCGCTTCTTTTGCTCTTTATGTCTTTTTTGCCTCATATGTGTTTCTCTCCCATTTGAAATAAATGGCATGGATTACCGTATCAATGGGAACGTCGAAGAGGGGGATCGACAGGAACTCGAAGCCATTTTAAGTGAAGCGGAAAATGCTTATCTCTCCATGTTTAAATTGGATGGGAACGACCGTTTAGATATATATATCTGTAAAGACCTCCCTGAATTTATCAAACTCACTGGTGTCGAATGGTGGCACGGGGGACGCTTTACCAACCGTACCATTTATCTCCAGCGACCGGCGGCGCTGCGCCGCTTGGGGATACTGGAACAAACTGTCAGCCATGAATTCATTCATTTCCTGGTCTGGAAGACAGCGGGAAACAATTGCCCGGTCTGGTTGAATGAAGGCCTGACGTTGAATCTCTCCGGGGAACGCCAACAAATGGATTGCATCGGGATTAATGTTGACGAAAACATGAATACAAAGGACATCGATGCGTTGATTTGTTCCAGGGATAGGGAAAAAGCCAGGCTGGGGTATTGCCAGGCCGGGTTGTTAGTAAGTATACTCCTTAAAAAACAGGGTTTCGAAGAAATTCGCGATAACCTTGCGCGCTTCAAACTCCAAAAACCGCCGCAAGAGCCTATCCAAAAAAATTGAAACTTATTTATAATCATTTTCGTATTTAATGTCTTATGGAAAACGAAAACGAAAAAATAATCGAATTAAAAAACATCGTGTTCAGTTACGGCAATTTCAAAGCCATTGACAATGTAACGTTGGACATCAGCAAAGGCATTTACGGACTCCTGGGACCCAACGGGGCGGGTAAAACTACCCTGATGAAACTGATCCTGGGGTTCTTAATCCCTTCTTCCGGCAGCGGTACGGTCCTGGGTTATGATATTGCCAACAGTCCCATGGATGTAAGGAAAAGAATCGGGTACATGCCGGAAAGCGACTGCCTGGTCCCCGGGATGGATGCGGTCACTTTGACGGCCTACCTGGGCGAATTGAGCGGCATGCCGCGGCAGGAAGCCATGAAACGCGCCCACGAAGTGCTTTACTATGTGGGCCTCGATGAATCCCGCTACCGGAAAGTGGAAACTTACTCCACGGGAATGAAACAGCGCATGAAACTGGCCGCGGCCCTGGTGCACGACCCGGAATTGCTTTTCCTGGATGAACCGACATCGGGCATGGACCCGCAGGGCCGAAAAGAAATGCTGGAATTGATCAACGACATCGCCGCCAAAGGCACCATGAACGTTATCCTCTCCTCCCATATCCTGGCCGACGTGGAAGCCTCCTGTAAACATGTGCTGATTATGAACAAAGGGAAAATTGTCTCGGAACAGGAAATCTCAACGACCCTGAACATGGCGGCCCTCAATATCATCGAACTGAAACTGAAAGGCGACGCCGCGACATTCAAAGAAAAACTGTCGGCCTACAAACTGGAACAGGATGACAAAGGCGTTTACCGCATCCATTTGCCGGCGGATTTCCCCCTCCAGTCCCTGTTTAAAACGGCCTACGACTCGAAGGTGCAAATTCGTCATTTCCGCAAAAGCAAGGTGACCCTGGAAGATGCATTTGTAACCGCCATAGGCGAAGGAGCAACCCATGCCCATTAGAGAAAAAGGATACTACAACTGGGAAGGCGAATTAAAAACGTCTCCCATCAAATGGCTGCCTATATTCGTCAACGGGATCAAAAGCGTATATAAGAAAAAATACTCAAAACTCTTATTTGCGACATGCGCTTTCCCTTTCTTGATTTTCCTGGTGGCAGTATACGTCGCCACGAAACCGGAATTGAAAATGATGACCCGGCTGGTAAAAGAAATCCAGAACGACGGCCTGTTGTTTAATACTTATTATACCAACGGCTTTCTTATTTTTATGATGGTGATAATGGGCCTCTTTGCCGGGGCGGAATTGATCTCCAACGACCTGAAATTTAAATCCTTTACCTTCTATTTATCGCGACCATTGAGCCGGTTGGACTATGTGAAGGGGAAATTTTCCATCGTACTCTTCTATTTGTTGGCCTTTACCCTGGTCCCTGGGCTGCTGCTGATCATTGCCAAGATCATCTTTTCAGGAGAATTCTCGGTTTCCCTCAACATCCTGCTGGCTGCCATAATTTTTCCCATCGTGATATCGCTTTTCCTGGGTTCTCTCAGCATCATGCTGTCGTCGTTGAGTTCCAACAGCAGGTTCGCGATGGTGATGATCTTCGTGGTTTACGTGATGTCCAATGGTATTGCCCAGATGTTTCACGGGATATTCAAGAACACATCTTTCTTGTTTCTTTCTTTTGATTCCAATATAAGAAATTTCGGGAAATTTGTTTTCGGAACCCAGGGGGAATTTTATACGCATGGGTTTGTCGCCGGTTGTATCCTGGTGGGATTGACTATTCTTTTTTTCGCCATTATCATGATGCGTATCAAACGCGTGGAGGTCTGAAGTGGAATCCAATATCGTCTTAAAAGCCGAGAGTCTTTCGAAATGGTACGGCAATATACTGGGTATCAGCGAGATATCCCTGGAAATCGCCCCGGGGGTACAGGGACTGTTGGGCCCCAACGGCGCCGGGAAATCGACCTTTTTAAAAATCGCCACCGGCCAATTAAAACAAAACCTGGGGAAAATGACTCTTTTCGGAGAACCGGTATACAACAATCACCGGCTCTTTTCACGGGTCGGTTTTTGCCCGGAATACGACTGTTATTATAAAGATGTCACCGGTTGGGAGTTTATCCTGTTTCTTGCCAAATTGCATGATTATAAAGGAAAAGAAGCGGCGGATATGGCCGCGTCGGCGCTGGAACGTGTGGGCATGAGGGAAAATGAAAACAAACTCATCAGCGCTTACAGCCTGGGCATGCGCCAGCGCTTGAAAGTAGCGGCCAGTATTGTGCATAACCCGGATTTATTGGTGCTGGATGAACCGCTGCGGGCCGTGGACCCCCTGTGGCGCGTCAAGATCATTAAACTGATCAAACAATTTGAAAAGGAAGGGAAAACGGTCATCGTTTCATCCCACATCTTGCCGGAAATCGAGGCCATGACCAATAACATTACCCTGATCCACCAGGGGAAAATATTTGCCCACGGTGATATCCAGGAAGTTCGCAGCCTCATCGATAAGCACCCCCACCAGGTGTCTATTGTCTGCGTTAACCCGCGGTTGTTGGCGGAAAAATTGATCCGCAGCGATTATGTTTTAAACGTCCATTTTAATAATAACGGGAATAATGTGGTGATTGAGACCAATAACCGGGACAGTTTCTTTGATTCGCTGCTGAAGATCATCCTGGAAACCGGCCTGGAAATCGAAGAAATGACCTCGCCGGACGATAATCTCCAGGCTGTTTTCGATTACTTGATCGGTAAATAAATGAAAAATAAAAAGGCCCACGAATTACACGAATTATACGAATTTAACCAGGAGTTAAACTATGAAAATGTTAAACGCAATTAACGGTCATCATATAAAAGTACTTTTCTCATTCTTTTTCAAGGCAGGCATACGGGCCAAACGGTCCAGGCTGTTTTTTCTATTCACATTAATTCCCACAGTGGTATTCATCATCATAAAATTGGTGGCGTATTTGAATCCCGGGGAGAATATTTCCATGTCCAACCTGTTTACCCAGATTGGCGGGTCGTTTTATTTTCAATTGTTTATCCCGCTGCTTTGTCTTTTCTATGGGTCTTCGGTTATGAATGACGAGATCGATGACAAAACCCTTATATACCTGACCACCTCGCCGGTTTCCAAGGCTTCAATTATCCTGGGGAAATACCTGGCATATTTTACTGTTTCCGTCATTATTATAATTTTCGGATTGTTTCTCTCTTATGGGTTGGCCAATGTTTCGCACCTGGTGGAATTGTCTTATTTGAAGCAATTGGCGATTTTTACCGGCGTGGCCCTGTTGTCCGTTATAACGTACAGTTCGCTTTTTACTTTGCTGGGAACCCTTTTGAAGAAATCCATCCTATTGGGTCTCTTTTTCATCCTGGGATGGGAGAGCATTGTCCAGTTTTTTCCCGGGACTACCCAGAAATTAACCGTCACTCTTTATATAAAATCGCTGCTGCCGGTGCAATTAAGCGGAACCGACAGTATATTGGCTTTTCAGCTTCAACCTTCCCCGGTATCCGAGTCCATTATCACGCTGTTGGTGTTGACCGTTGTTTTCCTGGCCGCATCCATATTTATATTCTACAAAAAGGAATACGTGTTGTCGGATATCGAATAAGCCTGCCGGCCGCCGGCCCTACCATGAAAATAGCCACAAAGACACGAAGGCACGAAGGTACACCAAGAGGTTTATTATAAAAAAAGTCTTGGTGCCTTGGTGTCCTGGTGGCAAAGTTTTGTCCGTGGTTAGTCCGTGTCAGTCGGTGGCGCACCTTTTTTGTGCCGATTATCAGTAATTTGTGCTGTTCATCGGTTTTATTTGCCGCACATCGATAATTTGAGCCAATTATCGATTTTATGTGCCGATCATCAATAATTTTGGCGTATCATCATTTTTATCTGCCACATGTCAATAAAATGTGCTGTACATCGATAATATGTGCCGATCATCGATTTTTTTTGCAGCATTTCGACAATTTGTGCTGATCATCGATTTTATGCGCCATATACAAATAATTTGGGCGTATCGTCGATCTTTTCGGCGTATCAACGATTTTAATCGACGATTATCGATTTATTTTGCCACATATCGATAATTTGAGCTGATCATCGATTTTTTTTGCTGCATGTCGATAATTTGTGCTGATCTTCGATTTTTTTTATGAAAGGGAAAAAAATGGCTTTCTTTTCCTTCGCGTCCCTTCGTGTCATTCGCGGGTTCATTTGCATATCATTATGCGATATGCTATACTTGAACCGGTGAATGATCATGGATACGAAAAAACTGGCTGTCGGTGAGTCCGACTTTAAAGATATAATAACAGGCCATTACTATTACGTAGATAAATCTCTTTTTATCAAGGATATTATCGATAGAGGCGATAAGGTTATCCTTATACCACGTCCCCGGCGCTTCGGGAAAACCATCAACCTCTCCATGTTGAAATATTTTTACGACTGCTGCCCGGAGGACTTGCCGCGGGCTTCGGGTACCTCAGCCCTGGAAAGTAAACCGGTTACCCCCGGTAATACCTATAAGAGCCTATTCGATTCCCTGGCCATCGGCAAGGCCGGCGCCCAATACCTGGAAAAGATGGGCCAACACCCGGTTATTTTTTTGACCTTTAAAAACATTAAAGAATCCGACTGGAAATCTTGCCGGAGTAAGATAAAGGAACTTATCCAGGACGAGTATGTAAAACATGATTATCTGCTTGATAGTCCCCTGATCAAACCAACGGAAAAAATATATTTTAAAAAAATCATCGATCTAAAAGGAGACGAAGGTAACTATGAAAACAGTCTGGGAAAACTGCTCATTTTCTTAAACCGTTATTACGGCAAAAGGGCGGTTATCTTGATCGACGAATACGATGGGCCCATTCATGATGGTTTTAACAACAACTATTACGACAAAATCATCAATTTTATGCGCAATTTCCTCTGCGCCGGCCTGAAAGATACCGGGCAGAACCTAGAAAAAG
>JAUPLE010000163.1 GCA_030837085.1 Acidobacteriota bacterium
GCGTCGATTCCTGGTAGGTTTCGAAAAGTTTGGCTTCCATTGGCCGCTGTTCGGCTGCGCGGGCATTGACGTAATCCAACCGCTGTTTCAATTGCCGCAGCCGGCCGCGTACCGGGAAATCTTCGATTTTTTTGTGGGTCCGGTAAATCACAATGGCATCGCGCCGGTCATTGGGTCCGCTTCCCGCCAAAAACGGCTCGAAAGCGGGTGATAATTTGCTCTTTTTTGTCATGTTGCCTTCCACCATTTCTTTTTTATTTTTTTCATTTTATTTCCTGGATATTCTCCCCCGGCAGCTCCCTCAAAATATTCAGCCCATTTGATTAGTACTTCAATAGCCCTTTTATCCTGTGTTTTTTTAATTTTTTCTGCCAATTTCCGTACTAAACCAGCCAATTCCAATGGGGTTATCACTTTTGTGGATAGCCATTTTATTTCCTCAAATCTTCTTAAAATAAAATCAAAACTATCGAGTGAGTATATTTGTGAGGTATTCAATAGGGAATTTAATATTTTGACCAGTACCATTTCAAAGCCCTCGCCAGATCGTAACCTATTACCTAATTTTTCCAAACTCCATTTAATACCTTTTAGAGCAATTTCTGCCTGTGAGCCATATTGCTCCAATTCGGAGAATGTAGGGCCGGGCGCCGTATAAATTTCATGCATTGCAGAGATTTCCTTTAACAAATCATCTGAACCATATTGATGTAAGAGATGTATTACCTCAGTGAGTTGAATAGGATTCATTTTTTCCCAGGATTGCAACTTTTGATTCAGTAGGGTAATATCCAAAAAATTGGGATTTTCTTCCAGCCACCAAAAGGATTCACTCAAGCTGAAATTACTCTCTTTCATCCCGATGCTTCGGTTGGCAATGGGTGCAACTTCCCCTGGTGGGAATCGGTGTAACACAGAAGGAAAATTACTTGGTGCGATGGCGATTCGTTCGATTACCTGTCGTCGAAATGCCTGGTCCTGTGTTATCTCCGGTCCGGTTGCCAAAAAGGCTTCTGCCAGCACTTCTGATAAAGAAAGGGTATCCGGATGGGCAACCAGGCCTGCCAGCATTTCCCTTGCCGACGGGGTGTTGGCTAACCCGCAATAAAGCGCGATCACTTCATGCCAGCGGCCATCATTATGCTCTTTGACCAATCGTTGCCAATCGATACCGAGTCGATTTCCTTCGTGAACCGCCCGGGCGGCCAGGTATTCCTGGAATGTCAAATGGGCAAAAGCAAACACATGGGAACGCCGCTCCATCAATAACCCGGTTCGGTAACGGATATGTTCCAATAATCGTTTGGATCGATCGGAGTCCATGAGGACATCTTCGAATATGTTTTGCACCTTTGCCAATTCACACTCTGCTTTATCGTCAGCCTGCATGGCCAATGCCACCTCGCGGCAGACCCGCAATTTATCATTTAAGGAAAATTCGGAGTAAATACCGCGGCGCTGGTCCCAATGGTGCAGCAGTCCCTCCACACACAGCTTGTAAAGCACGGCCCGGTCTTTCGGCAGTTGCCCGCCTTCAAAATAATTCACCAGGCATATGGCGGAAAGCATCAGGGGATTCCGCGCCAGGTTGCGGATATAAAGATGGCCTTTAAATCCTTCGACAATTTTTTGGCCATCCGCTGCGCCTTCGCGGCGGGCTTCCTCTTCCGGCTCATTGCGGGCCAGGCGCACCGCCGTACACCAATGCCGGGTGTACTCTGCCACCTGGGGGCCGGCAAAATCCAGTAAATCGCTTTCGATAAATCCTAATTTTAAAAGCGTGCCGGGAGGGTAACCCTGGGGCCGGGATGACACCAGGAAATGACATTTGGGATACGTTTGACACAATTCATGCAGCCATGGAAGGATATATTTATCCCGCAGTCCCGGATCGGTTTCATCCAGTCCATCCAGCATAAACAGGATATGCCCTTTTTTCATCCGGCGTTCGATCCACCCATCCGGCATCAGGGTGGCGCGGTCCTGGCTGGCAGTGGCTTTTTCGATCAATGCGGCCTGGCGCGGCAGGTTTTGGGGGTCCATTTGCCTGACCCGCAGCAGCAGCGGGATCGCCTGCCGCTTATCCAGGAGAAACTCTTCTTCGACGGCCGCTACTTTCAACTGCAGCCATTCGAAAAAAGTGGATTTGCCGCTGCCCGGCGGACCGACAATCACATTCCGGGGACAGCGTTTCACCTGTTCCAGGGCGGTAAACAGTCCCTTTTCCTCGCTGCTTTCGTTGGAATCTTCATCATCGCGGCCGGAGCTTTTAAAAAATTCTCGTGCCGCTGCCAGGTCCATCAGTGAACGTTTACCCGGTAACGCATCTTCGTCTTTTGATTTTCCCGGGAGCGGCCGCACCATTACGTTAGGCATCACGAACAACTCGTTTAAGTCCACGTTGAGGTTGGTGGTCATGCGCACGGTTCCTGCTTCCACCCGGTGGAAACGCTGGAGCAAATAGTCGCGGTGTAAAAGTTCAA
>JAUPLE010000164.1 GCA_030837085.1 Acidobacteriota bacterium
AAGTAGTTCACTCAATATATCGTGTAGCAAAGCCATAATATGAGGAACCGGATGCGTTAATTGCGCACGTCCGGGTCTGTGGGGGAGCCGGAGGGTAACCGAAGGCTCTACCCGGCAAAAGCGGAAAAAACCTTTCGCGTTCATTCTCGGTCTTAGCGGCTATACCAGGATAGTGATTGAAATTAAAAGGATGATATGTTAAAATACCCCCGAAAAGAAGGAGGCAGTATTCCCTTTGCAAAAAGATGTCGAACGATTTACATACGCCCATTATATGATGTGGCCCGATGAAGAACGATGGGAACTTATCGATGGCATTCCTTATGATATGTCACCCGCTCCTTCCAGGTATCACCAGGAAATATCCATGAACCTGGGATTTGAAATCAGCAAATTCTTAAAAGTGAAAGGAAAAAAGTGTAAAGTTTACGCCGCTCCTTTTGATGTACGTTTACCGGAAGGAGAACAAATCGATGAAGAAATAATGACGGTTGTTCAGCCGGATATCTCCGTGGTATGCAACCCGGAAAAATTGGATGATAAAGGTTGTAAGGGAGCGCCGGATTTTATCGCTGAAATTACATCTCTTGCCACCATAAAAAAGGATATGAAAGATAAATTACTCCTCTATGAAAAACACGGCGTACCTGAATATTGGGTCATACAACCGGAAGATAATATAGTCATGGTGTACAAACTCAATGAACAGAAAAGGTATGACAGGGCAAAGATTTTTTCAAAGGAAGATAAAATTGAATTGAAGTTAAAAGAGGGGAGAATTGAAATAGACCTGGAAAAGGTTTTTTGAAAAAGGAAAACGGGAAAACCTGGCCACGGACAAAACGGCAACACGAACAAACACGGACTACAGTTTCATAATCTACGGGAGAAGGCGTACACGTCGCCACGACATACTGCCATCTTAACCCCCCTACTCCAAAATTAAAATCACCGGGGATTACCTGTGAAAAAAGATCTCCACAGAGGCGCCAGCCGGAAATAAAAATCAGGGTGGGGTTTGTTGCAAGTCCTCATTTTATTTGATATAATTTACACTTGCACCAATGTTAATGCAAGGAGACTCAATAACCATGAAAAAATTGAAGATAGACGTGAGTGTTGAAATGGTGAAAAGGAATTTAAATGCTTGAAAAACTGGCTGAATATATATACAAGCATCGGGGGGATGGTGTTCGTCCGGTTTTGCTATTAGGAACGAATAGTCCAAATCCTCCCTTAACCTCCCCTTCACAAGGACATTGGTTTTTGGCAGAATTAATCAAAAAAGGATTTTTTGACCTGGTACTTACAACAAGCTGTGACAACTGCCTTGAAAAAGCCCTGGTAATGACCATGGATTATGATGATTTCAAAGTAATCGCCAGGGGGGAGGTTGACGACGCGAGGATTGTCGACATAATCGGAAATCCCCACTTCCCGAAAGTTAAAATTGTAAAATTACGTGATGAATCCCGGGCAAACAATTCGGGGATTGAATCCTCGGAAGAATTGGAAATCAAGGGAACTCTCAGAGAAAATCTTTTTGGTATTACCCGGGAAAGGGGGATTATCGTTTTAGGAAATTCAGCGATGGCCCATTTCCTGTTACGGGATTTTTCGGC
Source organism: Acidobacteriota bacterium (assembly GCA_030837085.1). Taxonomy (GTDB): domain Bacteria; phylum Acidobacteriota; class Aminicenantia; order UBA2199; family UBA2199; genus JAKAGC01. The sequence continues at coordinate 1,623 of JAUPLE010000164.1, forward strand.
AGATGAAAACGAAAAATGTTGGCGCTTTGATGGAGATGAAGGGGGATTTGATAATTTTTTTATTTCATTAACCAAAATAATCGGGGAAAAAGAGCAGAAAAATAGCGAGGTTTTAAGTCGGTTGCAAAAAGAACTTACCAAATCTATAGATATAGGGCATCAATCGTCGATTTGCAAAGTCGAGGTTGATCGAAGGAGATTGAATGCTTTAATAAGAGAGCTTAAAAATGGAATTCTGAGTCGTTTTCCTACATTCGATAATTTTATTTTTATCGATGACCCGGTTGCTCCTGGTGGTATAAAGATACTTGAACAATTTACATTAAATTTTAAAAGTTGGATTGACGGCAAAAGGAGTTTTAAGTTAGAAGTTTCTGGCAGGGGTGATGAAGCGGGGGACAGAACTGCCGGAGGCTTGTCGGATGAAAATGATAACGATGTTGTCGAAAGCGCAATCACGGAGAAAGATCGAAAATTTTTATTGATAGATAGTGTTTCATTTTCCGGGGGGACCATTGAAAAAGCAAAAAATAAGTTGATTCAAATATTTGGGAGTAAGATTGACGTAAAAGCCGCCGTTATTTATACCGGCCCGGATTTGGAAAATAAACTGAAAGAAAAGGAATTTTGTATTAAAGAAGCTGACTTTTTTCGAATTGAGGAACTCAATTCTTACCAGGTTCTTTTCCCCTGGGGGTGGATATCTACCACGGTGCCCATTTTCACGGATAGGGAAAGAAGAAGTCGCCAGGATATTTTCAATGAATTTATCCCTGACAAGCATTTTGATCTTTTACCCAGACCCTGGGGTAGTGTTTTTTCCATGGTTGAAAACCAAAATGTAAGCGTCAAAATGTTATATTTAAATCCTGGGGAAGCATTAAGCCTGCATAAACATTATGTCCGGGATGAAATATTTTTGGTCCTGGATGAACAAGTGCAACTTCAAATCTGGAATAAAAAAATTCTTTTACAGCGGGGAAATTCTTTCCGGGTCCCGGCGGGTACAACGCACAGGCTTACGGGTGTAAAGGTTCCCTGCCGGGTTTTGGAAATATCCCGGAACTACTATAACCAGGAAGAAGACATCGAAAGAATCAAGGATAGATATGGAAGGGATAGGAGCATAGGGTGATGTATAAAGGGAAAATTATTAATTGGGGTATTCTCGGTACCGCCAGGATTGCCCGAAAACGGATGATTAAAGCAATACAAGAAACAGAGGGAAATATTTGTCTTGCTATTTCCAGTCGAGATGAAAAGAGAGCCGGGGAGGTAGCGGGAGATTTTAACATTCCAAAGTATTACGGCAGTTATGATGAATTGATCGATGATGAGCAAATCGATGCGGTATACATTCCATTACCCAATAGTCTCCACCATTCGTGGGTCATTCGGGCCGCGGAAAAAGGAAAGCATATTCTTTGTGAAAAGCCCCTTGGACTTTCCGT
>JAUPLE010000165.1 GCA_030837085.1 Acidobacteriota bacterium
CCCGGATTTACGGATCAATTGGAATACCGGCAACGAAGGCCTTTACGAAATTTCCATGGAGTATTTCCAGGAAATTGCAGGTGGAACCCCTGATCGTCCCAGGCTAAAGAAGTTGGAAAGTGCGTGCTTTACTGAAATTACCCTGCCCGCGGGGGAGGAACCCGGCGCCGTGCATAAACTGGTTCTCAAAGTCAATAACCAGCCGTTAATTGTGAGATTCGATCATATCTATCTCAAAAATAACAGCACCAACTTATATTTCCAGGGTGGAGGAACGCCCGACGGCGCTGTCGCTACTGCGTACGACTTCAATGGCGTAGGTCTTTGCACCATCATGGACCTGTTGAGCACATATAAAGTGGAAGTCCATTTCACCGCCCGCCATGAAGGCGGCTATATGATGGATTACAGCCTGGGCGCTGCATCCAATGATGGCAGCGGCGTCAGCTTCGAATCCGCGATTTTCAACGTTCCGCCGTATAACGCCTCTATTACCTGGTACGGAACCCCAGCCGCGGGGAAATCCGCAGTCAATGCAGTGAATTTCCCCAGGGACTGCGGGTACATCTTCGGTCTTCATGGCATGAGCCGCGTGCAGAACGGGTTATATTACATCCAGGAAGCACACCCCTTGAGAACCTATTATGTTCGACCTAATTAATTTATAGGAACAAAAAAAGGATTGTGAAGTGTGGGAATGTTACCGGGTTGCGGAAACGTTCCCACATTTCTCTTTAAGCGTTTGGAGGCTAAACATGAACTTGTATTCGGTGACTATTAAGAACAGGCTGGGGAGGAAATTCGGTGAAGGGAAAGTCAATATCGTCAAAAATGAGCAGGAGGGAGTGCGTTACAGTATTTTGCCGGGGCAGGATGTGCAGGTATCCAAACAAGAGGATCGCGTCCTCCTGTGGAGTATTAAGCTTGAGGTTGAGAAGCCGGTTCCCGGGGAGGTCATCCCTATCGTCATCGATTCCCAGGGCAGTTACCGGGTGGCGGTTTCCCAGGATGATGTAAAGGGAAAGTGGACGTTGGAATTTAATGCGCCGGGAAAACCGGCGGCGACCGAACCGGCACTGCCTGGTTTGTAAATACAAAAAATGATTACCTTTTAAGGTGAACATGGAAGTTCAAAGCAATCTTTGGGCAGGAGTATTATCAAAATCTTCCGTAATATATTGACAAAAGGCAGACGTTAGCTTATCATCATCGTATGAAATATTTTAACTGGAGCCCTGAAAAGAATCGGATTCTGAAGCTTGAACGGAACCTTTCTTTCGAAGAAATCACCTATTTGATTGAATCCGGGCAAATTCTAAGTGTTGAAGAGAATCCGGCCCGGCCCGATCAAAAAATATATATCCTGGAAATAGACAGCTATGCAGTTGTTGTACCGTTTGTGGAAACAGAGAATGAAATTTTTCTCAAAACGGCATTTCCAAGCCGTAAATATTCAAAACGCTTCGGTTTAAAGGAGGAAACATGAGCCGGTTTAACAAAAAAAGCTTTCAACCGCTGGACCAGGAAGAAAAAGACCTGATGGAATCCATTGAAAAGGAAGAGTGGAAACCCGTCAAGAATCTCGAACGGGAAAAGAAAGCGGCTATTCAAGCTGCACGGAATACTCTAAAAAAAGATAAACGCATCAATCTTCGTCTGTCTCAAAAAGATTATCACCAGATCATACTCAGGGCTATCGAAGAAGGAATCCCATATCAAACATTGGTTGCCAGTATTGTTCACAAGTATTTAAATGGATTGCTGCTGCCAAAATATCTTGAGACAGATACGATAAAAAAAAGGAAGCATCCGGGAGTACAGGTAGGTTGAAATGTTCAAAATTCAAAACAAAAAACGAAAGCAGGACCCTACGATGAGCCCTTTCGTGTTTTTCGCGTCTTTCGCGGGCATTTGTTTTTGTTTTGGTCATTTATTTTTTGGAGATTGGGATTTGTTTCGGATTTCGATATTCGGATTTCGGATTTTCCTTTAATCATTCATCATTCGATATAAAGACACTTGTCCACAGATTACGCAGATTAACACTGACCTGGTATTAGAGGGTAATGGGCAGACTTGAAAAAAATTGGATTCTAAAATATAATTGGATTGCCATGGATAAAATAAACAATCTACATGACAAGCTCTTTAGCAAAACCTTCGGCGACCCGGAAAATATTAGAAGAAACCAAAATAGAAGGAGGAAAGATAATGCCGACTTTAGCCCAAAGATGGATGGATGAAGGTAAGAAAGAAGGAATCGAAATGGGAATGTTAAAAGGGATGAAAACCGGGATGAAAGAGGGAATGAAATCCGGGATGAAAGCGGAAAGACTTAAAACTGCCAAAAGGATGCTGAGCGACAATCTCTCTATTGAAACCATCGCCAAATATACCAACCTCACTGAAAAAGAAGTAAGAGCCCTTATGCACTAACCTGTAGTGTTCAGAAAGACGGTAATGGGCAGACACGGGGGTCTGCCCCTACAGCGGTTGAAATCTAGGAATTGTCAAAAAGCATTCGTCTATTGTCCACAGATTACGCAGATTTTCACGGATTTAAGAAATGTAAGCGCTTAAATAAGTACATCTTTTCAAGAAGCTAGAAATATGTCAGAATACTCTAATATTTACAGAAAAAATATAAGGAGTATTCGGATGAGCGAAATAAGTGAGATCCATACTGATC
>JAUPLE010000166.1 GCA_030837085.1 Acidobacteriota bacterium
ATTTTCCGGGCATAAAAAGAAACTCTATCCGGTTCAACGGCTGCTACACTCATATTCACCTCATCCTGGTTAATATCACAGTCGCCTTAATTTTTCAATACCTTTGCAACTCAAAAATTTCCAATCGTTGATATTCCTGCTAAAACTTCTATTTAAAGGAAAACCTGGGGAAAGGTAATTTTCAGTTCTAAATCGCTTGCTGCGTATGCCGGGGCATTTCATCACGCGGTTTACGCGGCCATTTGTTAAGATAAATTTTTGGCTGTCCCCAAATTCCGTTCCCTATTCCAACCCTAATTCATTTTTACCGGATGCTTAAATACTTTAAGATATTTAACCAAGTTTTCCAGGTACGAATTATCGAAGACAGGGTATCGTTCAAGATATATCTCTGTATACTGCGCTAATTGTCTTGAGGCAAAATAAACGTCAACGATATCCTCGTTCCGGGGCGAATAATAGTATTGATAAATATAAATAATTTGAGTCTCTGACCTGGGATCCCTCATAATTTCGTTCAAATGATCCCTGGCATCCTTGAATCTATCCAGTAAGACATTATTCAACGCCAGGAAATACCTTGCCTCTTGCAACCTGCCTGGTTTATAAATACCCTTCTCCATCTTCGAAATAAAATCCTGGAAAACGATATTGGCCTTCTCTCCAATCCACATATTGACGGACGGATTCATGTTTTTATTTTTTAAAATAAAATAGACCCGCGTGTAATAACCGGCTAAAAAGAAATGGGCTTTGGGCGCATAGGAACTTTCAGGATAAGTTTCGAAAACCCTGCGAAATTTCCCGACCGTTACCTCTACTTGATCCACCCGGTCGTTATTGTAATCATTTATGGCGTCCCAATACAATACCGCGGCTGTCATTAATAAATCATCCAACTGGACTTTTAGGGTATGATTTTTATCGCTTCTAAACAGGTTGTAAACACTCATTTCCGCTTCTTGCTGGTTAGCCACTTTCCAGGAAACTTTCCTCAGACCTCCCAGCCCATAACCAATTCCCAGTTTAACTTGATAGGTTGTGGCCGGATTAACTAATGTATTAATCAATTTCGTCACCGCGGCGGAGCGGTTGGCCTCATCCAACTTTTCCAGGTAATCGGTTAATGCTTTTCGAGTATTTTGACGCTGCGTAAGATTGTCGGATCCCATATCTTTTAAGATTTCTTCCTGGCAAAAAGCCCCAACAGAAAAGAAAAAAATCAAACTTAATATGCAGGTAAGCAAATGTATATATCGCGATTTTAACATGGTTCCCTCCTTTAGCGATTCTTAATATAAACAGTGATCCTGGGAGTTTTGGGATCATATTCCAAATTCATGGATTTCTGCTCTTCACCCGTATCGGATTCTTGGCGGATGAAAATTTTATCATCCTCTTCAATGAACTTTTTTAACGGAATGGCAAATTTGCTTTGGTCTTCCTGTTGAGGAGGAATGATCTCATCAGCAACCGTCAATTGGATACCCCGCATCAACAGGCCATTATTATCCCGTACAGTCAAAATGAGCTCTTTTTGCATTATGTCACCTGCCTGTATATCCATCTCTTTGGCCAGTTCGTTGTTGATAATCAACGCGCAAGCGATCCACACGGCTACTGTCCCGGTTAATTTGATTCCTTTAACGGCAAAAGAGTTATCCTGGGTGATGCCTCCAGGAAAGCGATACACTAAAGACGAAATCCCCATACCCAGGAAAATACCGATGATAATCGGTGGAATTTTTGAGAAAAGACTCATGATACCGCCACCCAGTATCCCGATCGCCACGGAAGAAGTCACTACGATATCTTCAAAAGCGACCTCGTGCCATTTTTTCTTTGCTTTGCTATCTTTCCCTGTACCAGTCATTTTATTCCTCCTAGTTAGCCTCATTATACATTGCCGTGAATTTTTATTCAAGTGTTAACGGCTGCTATTGAAATAATTTCCGATTTCAGATAAAATCTCATTTCACAAAAGGAGGAAATTGTGACAGAAATGAAGCAGAATAACAAAAAAAATTTGGTCCCTGCAGGCGCAGGTCTTGCGGCAATATGCTTTTTCCTGCCCTGGCTTAAATTTTCATGCTCGCCGGAGATAAAAGTAAAGCAAACTCTTTCCGGTTATGACCTGGGCCACGAATACTGGGTGATATTTGTCGCCGCAATAGCAATTCTTGGGGCGTTTTTATTCTTCCGTCACCCCAACAATCTCAATAAAGCAAGACAAATTGCTTTCTGGGGGTCTTTGCTGGCGCTGGCATTTATTATTTTTAAATACTTTGCCGACTACAAATCCGGGATTAAAACCGAATTCGGCGTCATTGATCCGGCGGATATCGGGTTTACCATTGAATATGGCGGCTATGGAACATTGATCGGATTTATAATGGCTTTTTTCGGTTCCTTTCACGTGGATGATCACCCTCTCGAAGAAGAACGTCGCGGCTGGCCATGATGGACAATAAAGATTACCGGATCGAAAAAGCCCTGGATGAAATTTCAACGCTGCGGGGCGTCGATGCCTCCAATATCCAGGTAGTGAAAATAGACCGCTTCGAGGGCGAGTTCGGGGCATACCCGTTTAAACTGGCCGACGAAGTGAAAAAAGTCTATCAAAACAAAGGTATTGAGAAACTCTTTTCCCATCAAGCCCAGGCCATTCAACAGGTCCTGGACGGCAACCATGTGGTGGTTTCTACTCCCACGGCCTCAGGGAAAACCTTAATCTACAACGCCGTCACCCTGGACGCCGTTACCCGCGACCCGTCCGCCCGCTCCCTTTACCTTTTTCCCACCAAAGCTCTTTCCCAGGATCAATTGGCGGAACTTTTCGAATTGAATAAATTAATGGGCGACAAACTGGGTTTATTTACTTATGATGGCGACACGCCCCAGAGCACCCGCCAGGCCATCCGCAAAAAAGCCCAGATCGTTTTGACCAATCCCTATATGCTCCACTCCGGCATCCTGCCCCACCACACCAAATGGGTCAACTTATTCGAAAACTTGAAATACGTGATCATTGATGAGTTGCATTATTACACCGGCGTATTCGGTTCCCACATGGGAAATATCATGCGCCGCCTGAAACGGATTTGCCGTTTCTATGGCTCAGACCCTATTTTTATCATGTCATCGGCCACTATTTCAAACCCCGGGGAACTGGCGGAAAGAATCATCGAAGAAGATGTGTCGCTGATCGATAAAAACGGCGCGCCCAGGGGCGATAAGTTCCTGGTCTTTTTCAATCCGCCGGTGGTCAATAAAGAACTGGGCATCCGCCGCTCTTACGTGGCCGTGGCCCGCCAGGTGGCAGGCATTCTTTTAAGAAACGGGCTCCAGGTCATCACCTTTGCCAATTCCCGGCTAATCACCGAAGTACTGGTAAAATACTTGAAAAACGATTTTGAAAAGAACGTCACGGATTCCGGGAGAATTCGCGGTTACCGCGGCGGATATTTACCTCAGAAACGCAGGGAAATCGAGCAGGGCCTGAGAAACGGCGAAATCCAGGCGGTGGTATCCACCAATGCGTTGGAGTTGGGCATCGACATCGGCTCCCTGGACGCTACCGTATTGGCGGCATATCCCGGCACCATTGCTTCCACCTGGCAGCGCATCGGCCGCGCCGGCCGGCGCGCCGGTAAAGCCATCGGCGTGTTGGTTTCTTCTTCTTCACCCGTGGACCAGTTTATTGTCAACCACCCGGAATATTTCACGGGGAAATCTCCCGAAGTGGGCCGCGTCAACCCCGACAACCTGGCTATTTTAATTGAACATATCAAATGCGCGGCTTTTGAATTGCCTTTTGTAAGAGCGGAAACCTTCGGCAGTGAAAACCTGGTGGAAATCCTGGACTACCTGGCGGAAAACAGGATATTGTTTCAAAACAACGATAAATGGTTCTGGACGGAGCAAGGTTACCCGGCGGATGCCGTGAGCATCAACCGTGTCAGCTCGGATAATTTCGTGGTGGTAGACCGCACCGAAGGAGAAAAAGTGATTGCCGAAGTGGATTTCTCTTCCGCCCTGGAAACCCTGCACCCCAAGGCCGTCTATATGCTGGAATCGGAGCAGTACGTGGTGGAGGAGTTCGATTATGAGAACCGCAAAGCCTTTGTCAGGAAATCCAACGCGGATTATTATACGGACGCCATTACGTATACTAAGATAGCGGTGCTGGATATTTTCGATCAAATGAAAGGCGAGCATTACGATTTTTTCCACGGCGATGTGCATGTATTTTCCCAGGTAGTGGGGTTTAAAAAGTTAAAATTCTATACCAATGAAAACGTGGGCGCCGGCGACTTGCAATTGCCCCAGCAGGAGATGCACTCCACGGCTTTCTGGATAACCATTAAGGGACATTTGCTGGATACGGTGCAGATTTCCGCCGAGGAAAAGATCGAAGCGATTACCGGGATTGCGTATTTGATGCGGCATATTTGTGCGGTCATGTTGATGTGCGATGTGAAAGACCTGGGAGTAGCGGTAGAGGATAATATTACCAAAACCGATATCAACCCGCGGACGGCCAATTGGAAAGAACGGCAGAATCTGATCTTGAGGGAATTCGAACCGAATATTTATATATATGATAGTTATCCGAATGGCATCGGGTTTTCAGAGGTGCTTTTTGAGCGGGCGGTGGATATCTTTGAAAAGGTTTTGGATGCCATAAAGAATTGCAGTTGTGAAAAAGGTTGTCCGTCATGTGTGGGTCCGCCGATTCGCAGCAGCGATAACCAGAAAGATGCGGCGCGGTTTATAATCAGTTTGTTATTGGATAGGGTTTATCATTAATCACGGGCCGTTAACAATTAATAATTAACAATTGACAATTAACAATTCGATTCTTAAGACCGTAGGGGCTTCTTAATGCCGTAGGGGCTTGATAAATCAAGCCCAACACAGGCGCACAGGCGCACAGGTGCACGGCGCACAGGCGCTATAATTAAAGTAATTCCATCAACCGGTTATAACCGGAACGACTAATAGGAAGCGTTTTGCCGTTTTTAAGTTTGGCAATGCGACTGTCTTTGCTATATGGCTCTATTTTGACTAAATAACCGATATTCAATAAAATCGATCGGTGCACCCGGCAAAAGTTCTGCGTATCCAGTTTCGCCTCCAGGTTCGCCATACTATCCAACTTGAGATAGGTCCGCTCCCCGGTATGAATCCGCACATAATCCTCCTCGGCTTCAAAATAAATGATATCCTCCACCGGGATAATATGCACATCGCTGCCGTCGCGAATCAATATCCGCGTCAACGGCGCCAGGCGCTCCCGATGCTGATCGATAAACCTCTCCATACTCTCCGACACCCGCGAAATATCGCCCCTGGATACCAATTTCTCCCGCACCCGCTCAATAGACATTTGCAGACGTTTCGGGTTCACAGGTTTCATCAAGTAATCCAACGCCTCAGCCTCAAACGCGCGCAAGGCATATTCATCATAAGCGGTCACGAAAATGATAAACGGCGCTTCCTTCCCCAGGAGCTCAACAACATCGAAACCATCCAACCTGGGCATCTGGATATCCAGGAACATTAAATCCGGCCTTGACCGGTGCACCTCCTGGACGGCATCGAAACCATTGACACACTCTTTGATGATTTCAATATCTTCAAATTCAGCCAGGGCGCTGCGCAGCGATTCCCGCGCCAATGCCTCATCATCCACGATAATTGCTTTGATCTTATTACTCATTCCTTGTTCCTTCTACAAACCTTGAAAACTGGGCCACCAAGGCGCCAAGGCGCCAAGGTTTTTTCATTGCGGTAGGCGTAATTCTACCTTAAATATCATATCGTTTTTTAAAATGTTTAACCTGGCAGATGATCCATAAAAAGCACTCATCCTCTTTTTTAAAGTCTCCAGACCCAATCCTTCCCCTTTTACAGAGCGCGGCGGATTCTCATAAGGGTTTTCAATCTCCACGGATAAATAAGCGGGATCCACATGGTCAGGCTTTATAGAAATCGACAACAAACCCCCTTCCAGGCGCTGCTGAATACCATGCTTGACGGCATTTTCCACCAGGGGCAGCAAGATTAACGGCATCACGGGACGCGACAGCAATGTTTCGTCCACACTTAAATCGAGTTTCAATCGCTCCCCCAACCTCTCCGTTTCAATGGCCAGGTAATTGGAAATATGATCCACTTCATCCCGGACCGTCACCTGCTGCTTTTTCCCGTATTTCAAGCTGTAGAGCAAAAACTCCGCCAACTGCGCCACAAACACGCGGGCCCGTTCCGGGGATTTGCCGATCAGCGGTCCGATCATATTCAAACTATTAAACAAGAAATGGGGATGGATGGTAGTTTTAAGTGCATTCAACTCGGCCTGGCTGGCAAAAAGACGCTGCTCCAGGACTTCCTGTTCCCTGGCCCGGAGGGTTTCATCAGCCAATACCAGGTAATAACCCAGCGCCCAGATAAAATACAATGAGACTCCAACCCCAAGGAATATAGGATAGGAATTCATAAAGAGCTTAACCCACGTATCGGTCTTTAATACGACGTCCAGCACTTTGGTGTAAATCAAAATGATAAATAACCAGATGGCGTTAATAATGGAAAGGGATAAAACATGGGTGAGAACAAATTTATCCAGGTACGATCGTTCCAATTTAATTGCCTTGCAAAGATACCAGAGGGAAAGGCAGATAAAGAGTTTCGCGATCATGGGGGGAATAACCAGCGGTATGGAGTTGGACCATGTGGAGTTGGCGAGGTTTTTATGTAGTACGATAACTCCCAGGCAGAGGGGGCTCCAGGCGAGCCCCACTGCCAATAAATACCTGGGAGAACGTATTAAAGGGTGCATTGTCAGTTCTTCATCTCAACTGCGCCCATGACGGCGGAACCCCTGACAATAAGTCTCTTAACCGGGTTCTCCGGCGCGGTGGTTTTATTGTCCATACCGCCCAGTACCGGCGTCCCTTGCATCACCACCTGCCAGTGACGGGGGACCCGGATCTCGATTCCACCCATTATGGCCGACGTCTCCAATACGATACTATCTTCCTCCATGTCGGCATCACGTAAATCGATATCACACCCGCCCAAGACGGCAGACACAGTTCCACCTTTTAGTTTCTTATTGGTGAAAATGTACTCGCCGCCGCCCAGGATGGCCGAGATATTGATGATATCGGAATCCACGGCGTTAGCACTGGCAAACTGCGAGCAGCACCCGGATGCGAATTTCTCCTTGGCGTTGCCATTCATGGACAGCCATTTGACCCTTACCTGATGACTGAAGAGACCGCCCCTGATTATTTCAAATCCGATGACGATTATCAAAATGGGCCACAGGTCGTCAAACCCGAAGTGAAGATAATGTAGGTTATTGAGTAAGAACAGTACACCTACCGCGGTTATGATGATTCCCCAGAACACACGGTGATACCGATATAATCCCGGTTGGAACAGTTTCCCTATCCCGATTACGATCAAAATCACGGGCCAATATTCCAGGATATTCACATCCGTGATAACCCTCATTTTTCCCAGCAGCAGCAGCACACCCGCGGCAACGACCAACAGCCCCACCACTAGACTTGTACTAAACATACTTACATGTCTTTTGTCCATAATAACCTCCTTGTTACTATTTTCTTTTTTCGTACATTAGAATTATAGATGTAATCCTGGGAAAATTCCTGCTCTTTTCGACGAATACCACTATTCCCTCGATAAGTGACGAAAACTTGAAAGGAAAATTTATTTCACCTTGATAAATCGCTCTTTCAACTTTGTTTTTTGCCCATTGTCCGTATATTGGAATAGGCGGACGTAGTGTTTGCCGTCATTAATCTCGGTTTCCACATAGGTACAATAGGGATGGCTGTTGATCCAGGTGCCGGAATTGGCGTAAATATACTTGCAAGGGAGCAACTCTGAAACGCTGTCGGGAAAACGCGCCTCAAACAAGTATCCGTCCAGCAGGTACTTATGCGTATGACCAAAAACCACGATGGGTGACTGGTCTTTGGCAAAATAAACTTCCTGGGCGGCGTGCGCCAGCCCGGCCACTTCACAGAGTATACCATCAAGGGAGTTCAACCCGGTGGGAGTATTCTTTCCCCAGGTAACAAGGAGTTTTCCATAGATATCGGACACTTGTTCCACGGTAAGCTGGGAAGGGAAATTATCAAGGTTATTCATCTGGATCAGGGATGACAACTCCAGGCCGGAATCCTGGGCAATGGCCTCGAATACATCCTTTGCCAGTTCAGGATCTTTGAAGAGATCCCGGATAAAATGGGCCAGGATATCCAGGAAATTGGTGCCGTTGCCGGTAACGGCGTTCTTATGCGCTACCACCCGGGAGATGAAGAAACCCAGCGGCAGATGACTGCCCGGGTGACTCCAGGTATCGGGCGAACAGAACATAGTAAACATGTTGCCGTGTTCGGCGGTGATTCCATCCACTTGAAGACGGCTCCAGTAGTCGGCATTGGGGTCGATAAAATGGATATTGGGAAATAATGTTGTCATAAATTGTTTGTCCAGCAACATGTCATGGTTCCCAAGGACATAATAGAGATCGATTTCATCATGGGCATCGATTTGTTTCAACATTTCAATAATCCGCACGTTTTGGGCCGCCGTGGCGACACTCTCGTAAGTTGGGGGATTGAATTCGGTGGGGCATACCCACTGGTCGAACAGGTCGCCGAGGATAATCAACTGCATCACATCAGCCGATTCAAGAATTGTTTTAAGGAAATCCGCCAGCATATCTGTCCGGGGCGGATACAGCCATACATAGGGGTGGAGATTGCCGCCCGGCTTGTAACTTCTCTCATCTCCCATATGTAGGTCACTGATAAAGATACGTTTGGTTCTTCCATTGTTTGTACTCATTTTTTATATCTCCTATTCAATAAAATTTGATTTTTTACTATTTCATACTGACCTGGTTGGAGTCCAGGGCCAATTCCACCTTATATTGCTCGCCGTCTTTCACTACTTTGTATACGGATACGTAAAACCGCTGGCGGTCGCTGTCTACCACTACTTCCGTGAAAGTGGGATATTTGGGATGCCTGGGCTTTTGCATATCAGGTTCGGAAGGGCAGTTAAACCCGGAATTGGAGTACAGGCTTTTTCGGAAAGGATACAGAAATCTCACGGTTTTGTTGATAGGTACATGGGTATGGCCCATTACGACCACCCGGTAATCCTTTGCCAGGTGTTGGGCAAAACTTTCCAGGGTATTAAGAATATCACATTCCCCCAGGGCAGCCAGGCGCGTTTCTAAGTCCTTCTTCAAAAAATATCGCACCGGCATACCTGTGCTCTGTGGGTATTGCTTGAATAGCCCTTTATAAATGGTGAACAAATCGGAAATAGTGACTTTACTATTGTCAGGCATCAGGAAATAGAGGGTCTCGTTCTTTGTCGCATCCTGGAAAGCATTGAGCATTAAATCCGCCAGGTCGCCCTTTTCGTTCACTAACGTTTCAGTGATCCCTTCCAGCGCTTCTTCGATGAACTTCAGCCCGTGTGGATTGCCGCTGTCTTCCATCCTGGCGATATTGGATTGGTCGGAGGTGAAATGCTGCGTGCTCCAGAGGGTGGACAAGCGGGTCAGGAAATAGCCCAACGGCAGCCCGGGGAATCCTTTGGGATAGCTTTCCTGGTCCGGGGCGCTGCACATGGAATAGGGGTGTCCGTGGGTACAGAGCAATCGGCCATTGCATTCATCCGGTTCGTAAAATGTACTTTTTATTACTCGCGGGGTATAACCGCCGGGGCTT
>JAUPLE010000167.1 GCA_030837085.1 Acidobacteriota bacterium
CACATCAAGGACCTCACGCCGCTGATGGCCCTAACGAAACTGACAACTCTTGATTTAACTGGTAATCAAATCACCGGCCTCACGCCGCTGATGGCCCTGACGAACCTGGCTACTCTTTATTTAAGTGGAAATCAAATCACCGGCCTCACGCCGCTGAGGGAATTGAAGCATTTAAATACATTGGATGTCCACAAAAATCTCATCCGACAACTTCCCCCGGATATCACCTCCTGGTGGCCCGACATGGAAATAAAGTGGGAAGATGATATACTTTTTGACGGTTTGAATCTCTTCGGTAACCCGCTGGAAAAACCGCCGCTAGAGATTATTAAAAAAGGCGGAAAGGCCATAAAGGCTTATTTTGATTCCTTAAAGGAAGATACCCTACCGTTAAATGAAGTCAAAGTCCTGCTGGTGGGTGACGGCGCCGCCGGTAAAACCTCGCTTGCCAAGTTATTATTGGGTCTTCCATTCGATAAACACGAACCTCAGACCCACGGCATTAATATCGACGACCGCACCTTCCAGGTCGGCGACCAAGAAATAATAACCCACCTCTGGGACTTTGGCGGCCAGGAAATCATGCACGCCACCCACCAATTCTTCCTCTCCAAACGCAGCCTCTATATCCTGGTCCTGGACGGCCGCAAAGAAGAAAAAACCGAATACTGGCTTAAACATATCGAAAGCTTCGGCAAAGATTCCCCGGTCCTGGTGGTACTCAATAAAATCGATGAAAACCCGGGCTTTGAAGTGAACCGCAAATTTCTCCTGGAAAAATACCCCAATATCAAAGGCTTCTTTCGCATCTCCTGCGAAACCAGGAAAGGGATCGAAACTTTCAGCTACGCCCTGGAAGACCAATTATCACGACTCGATATGCTCAAAACCACCTGGGCCGCCACCTGGTTTAACGTCAAGACTTACCTGGAAAAAATGCGCGATCCCTTTATCTCTTACTCTCAATACCTGGACATTTGCCGCACGGAATATATCGCTGAAAAAACCGGCCAGGAAACACTGGTGGAATTCCTCCACGACCTGGGCACCGTGTTATACTTTAAAGACCTGGAATTGGAAGATACCCATGTGCTTCAGCCCGGCTGGGTAACCACCGCCGTGTACAAGATCATCAACTCCCCCCTCCTGGCCAATTGCGGCGGTGTATTAAAACTGGACCTGCTGGGTGAAATCCTGGCGTCCACGAGTAAAGACGATTACCACTATCCACCGGATAAATACAGATACATTATCCAGTTGATGAAAAAATTCGAGCTGTGCTATGATCTGGACCGGGACCGGGTGCTGACGCCCGACCTGCTGCCCGTGGAAGAACCTTCCTTTGACTTTCCCTATGGGGAGGCGCTGCAATTAATCATCCGTTATGATTTCTTACCCCGCAGCATACTGCCGCGGTTCATGGTGCGCCAGCATAAAGATATTAAAGGGGGTCTGCAGTGGCGCACCGGGGTGTTATTGGCTGGGGAAATCTTCCAATCCACGGCCGTGGTAAAAGTCGATGAAGGAAAACACACCATATATATCTATGTCCACGGCGGCCAGGAAAAATATTATTTGGCCGTGCTGCGGCATACCTTTAAAGATATCAACAGCGGTTTCGATAAACTGGGGGAGAGCGAACGCGTCCCGCTGCCGGACGACCCGGACGTAACCGTAAGTTACGATCATTTACTGCGCCTGCGGGACATGAAGCAAACCCACTATATCCCCGAAGGGGCCGCTAAAGAATACCTCATCGCCGACCTGCTCCATGACTACGAAGAAAATAAGCATTCCTCCCTGGCCTCGCTCATCGACAAACGCTGGCAGGTATTAAACGACCTGGACCAACGGATTTCCGATCCCCACACCCTGGAGAAAGACCTGCATAAGCTATTGGAAAAGAATCTTTGGATACTGGGAACCGAATATGACCCGCTGTCCTCGGATGAATCTTTGAAAACCCAGGTGGAAGAATACCTGGGCAAAGAATACCGGGGTGAGCGGGCTCGGAAACGACCGGACCTGGTATTGGCCCGCGACAGCGGCCAGCGGTTCTTGCTGCTGGAATTGAAAAAGCCCGGTCATATTTTAACTAGACAAGATGGAGCCCAAGCCCAGACTTACGCCGATGAGTTAAATCAATACCTACCCCAGGTAAAAATCGAAGTAGTGGTGCTGGGAGGGAAAGTGGACTCAACGCTGACTGCCAGGAACCAGGGCCAGGAAGTGAAGTATTTATCGTACCGGCAGGTGGTGAGCAATGCCCGGCGCAGCCTGGAGTGGCTGTTGGGCGATATGAAAAAAGACTGAACGTGGCGAATGATGAATGATGAATGATGAATGATGATGAAAAATCTGTCTTACCTTCTTACCTTCTCACCTTCTAACCTCCTGTGTCTCTGTCCGTGGCTAAGTTTCAATTCGTGTCAATTCGTGTAATTCGTGGGTAGGTTTTTATTTTTTAATATGCTTTTAATTGATTTTTTTACCCAAATATGGTATGAATCAATTTCAATATCTAGGATAAATCATGAAAGGAGAACAAGACAATGAAAGAAAAAAAACTTGCATCTATCGTTTTGATGCAAACAAGTGTGGCCAAACCCGAAGAACTGGCAAAGCTCAATGTGAACATACTTGCCAGGTTACATGGAGTTTCCGCGCCTAATCTTTCTCGCGCCTTTAAAAAACATTATTCTATCAGGTTGGGGGCATTCCTACAGTATCTGAGAATCGTGGCTTTTGAAGACTTGATGAAAAAGAATCCGTATATGCATATAAATGCTGCGCTTAAAATACTTGACATCCGCAGCAGCAGTCACTTCGGTCAACAATATAAGAAGTGCCGCCACATGACCCCATATGAAATGGCCCTGAAATGTCAACTGGAAAAATTGCTGCAGGAACGCACTTCTGCGTAAAAATATCGTTTTTTTAACCTCACTTTTTCTTGCAAATGCAGATCAGCAAATGATAAAAAGCAGTTTTTTGTATACTTGCAATTTTTGATTGCTACTTGACTTCACCCGGGGGAGCCTTTAGAATGTTGCTGTCATTTGCTGCGGCCGCACGGATGATAAATATAAACAACTTTAAAGTGAGGTAAACATGAGTTTAAATGAATTCGATGTCGTCGTAGCACCGGAAACCGAGGCCCAGGTCATCCAGTATATCAAGGATGCCGCCAGCCTACTGGTTTTCCTCCAGGACCTTTCCCCGGAAGAACGGAGAGGGTATGCCAAAATGTCGGTCAGTAAGCAGGATTTCATTGATAAAACCATGATCCATGGCGAACAACATCCGGATATCCTGCCCCAATACACCAATCTCAATTCCTTCCGGAATGGCGTGCAGGTGATCAAGTGCATGGAAAGAATTCATGCGCAGATAAAGCCTTTTAGTGATAAACTGGAGGATACCATCATGTTGGCCAGGGCGGAAGTCTATGAAGTGGCCAGGGCCTTTTACGCCGCCGTCAAAGAAGCAGCCAGGCATGGGGTTCCCGAAATGGAACATATCCTCAAGGACCTCTCCTATCACTTTCGAAAAATTTCCGCTCCCAGTAATACGGAAAAAACGGATAAAACCAGTAAAACCAATCAAGAACCGGCTTGAAACGGTTTCTCTTCGTCGCCCCCCTCTCATTGGAGGGGGGCGGCCCCTCTATTATTATCAAAACAGGGCCGGTGATTATCACAGGAAATACGAGATTCGGTTGGCGAATTGGAACAATGCAATGCAAAAGGTAATCGATGCGGCCAATAAGACAAACAGATCAACAAAAAAGGTCAAACCATTCTTAAAAAGGATAAACAGACACACGCCGAAGATAAATATACCTAAAAATAAGGTCATCATCGACAATAAAAGAGTCACCAATCACCCCTTGGAGGTCATCAATGATACGTAAGGGACAAAAATATACCCCGTCAACGTTCAATTTTTACCCCTTCTATCCATATTTTTACCTTTGCCTCATATTATTTTATCCCCACTTTATATATTTTTACCCTTTATCATTGTATGTTGACCCTATTTTGATGAACATTGACCTTATTTCGTTGAACGTTGACCTTATTTTTTTGAACAATGACCCTTTTTCTAAGTCATTTTATCCTTTTGTCTCATCATATTACCCTTTTTACTTCTTGAGAGACCTAATAAAATTGGATAATGTCTTTTTTTACATTTTCACAGGAAAATTTTGGAGGTAAGGAAATGATTAACAATGAAAATATCGGGAAACGATTAAAGCAGGTGAGGGACATTTTTAAATTCACGCAGCGCCGGATGGCAGAGATGCTAAGAGTGCAGGAAAGTACGTATAAGAAGAATGAAAAAGGTTTACACCGTCTCAATATTAACACCCTGGATCAATTGCACGATGAATTGGGGGTATCTGCCGAATGGCTATTATTCGA
>JAUPLE010000168.1 GCA_030837085.1 Acidobacteriota bacterium
AGAATCATCGATCAGGTCCACGCTAAATTTTTTCATGTTATCAATTTCCAGGGTTTCATTTTAATTCATTTCAGCGATTAAATCAATCTACCCCACTGCTGGTATTTCTGTTATAATAAGCGCCATGAGAAACCTACTGAAAAAATGTAAAGAAAAACCGTGCTGTGTAAACGGGATGGCCTTCCTGCTAATATTATGTTTGAATTTATTCCTATATTGGGGATGCCAGGACAATTATTTTTTTTCCGATGATTTCGAATGGTTGGCCCGGGGCGTCCTGGCCCAACACTTGCCCGACGCCCCCACTGAAATCACCAGGATTGAAGGAAGGGACTTTAATCCCATTTTCATGATCCTTCTTACCCTGGTTATCCGGGTATTCGGCCTTTCGGTCCCGGCGTTCCGCCTGCTCAGTCTCCTGGTCTTCTCGGCGGTGATTTATATATTCTTCCATATCCTGTCCCGGTATTTCCAGGTAAATCGCTTCGTTAGCCTCTCGATCGCCCTGCTTTTCGGCGTGAACGTGTATATTTCCGAAGTGGCGTTGAACATGTCCGCCCTTGTCTACTCTTTCTCGTTATTACTGTTCCTGGCCGGGCTGGAGTTCTTCCTGGCCGGGAAACGGATATGGTATTTCCTCTTTTTGCTCCTGGCCTTTTTTACCAAGGAAACCATTATCCTGGCTGTCCTTCCCCTGTTTTTTTACATGAAAGAAAAGAGAGACCGTTGGTTTATTTTCGTATCTCTCGGCGTCCTGGTCTTGGTCAGGGCGCTGCTCCAGTGGTTTACCGCCGCCCCCGGAAAATACACCGACTTTCTCGGTACTTCCAACGTAATTTACAAATTATATTTTATCATGATGAGGGCGCTGAATATCTCGCCTTACGCAATAAATCCTGTGTTGGGAGGCGGCATCCTGGTTATCCTGGGACTGGCAGCCGCTTATTTTGTTTTTTCTAAAAAAGCAGGAACCGGTAATGCCGGTAATGAACGCCGCGGATTTATATTTTTCCTTCTCTTTTTTATCGTCTTTACACTCTTTTTCTCCCTGCTTCCCAAACTCTCCTCCAGGTATTTCTTTTATCCCTCCTTTGGTTTATGGGGAATGGCGGCCCTTTGGGCGCACCATTTCTCTGGAAAGAATAAAAAAATAAAATATGTCCCGGCCTCCTTGCTCGTTATCTCACTACTCTTCAACTACCCCATGATAAAGAGGGAGGTCGAGGATTATAAAATCCTGGGGGATTTTTCGCGGCAGTATATCCAGCGGCAGGCAGCAGTTATCAAGGATGGTCTTCCGGAAGGAGAAATCACCATTTACAAACCGGATTCCCGGCCGTTGGCAGAGGTTTACCAACAAATCAAAAATCGGGAAAACCTTCCCAAGTTGCTGCCCATCAGGGAGCACGGCATCGGTGGAGTTATCGCGCCGACTCATTTTATTCCACTTATGTTTTACCCGGTAAAAATAGTCCGCTGGAATCAAAGCCGGGAGACATCCGATTATTTCACCGGCCGCTTAAAAATTGCCCCCGGCTATTGAAATTTACTTTATTTTCATATAAAATAGTATCTCTAGTATTCAGATAAACGGATTATTCATCCACAACATGTCCTATGGAGGCGGGCTTTTGAATAGACAACTTATCCTGCGGATATCAATATTAATCAGCATACTTCTGATATTACCCAGTTTATACCAATATGCTCTTGACCCGGAAAAGCCCGTGGATTTCTATATCCATGATGTCCTGGATACGGAAGACGGTTTACCCCAGAATACGATATTAGCTGTCCAGCAGACCCGGGACGGCTATCTATGGCTGGGAACCCAGGAAGGTCTGGTCAGGTATAACGGCAAAGATATCCGGGTTTTCGACATGGAAAATACCAGTGGATTGCCTGGAAATATGATTATCGCATTAGTGGAAGATAATGACGGTGCATTGTGGCTGGGCACCAACACTGGAATAGGACGTCTCAAAAACGGGGAATTTACATCATTCACTGCCGATAACAGTTTGTCCTCCGAAAAGATCAACACGCTTTGTTTACACCCGGACGGGTCTATCTGGATAGGTTCCAAGGGGAGCGGGATAAATACTATTAAAGACGGCGTCATTTCTCACTTTGATCTGCCCCAGGTCCCCTTGTCCAGGAATATTCGCACTATTTACGCAGACCGAAAGGGGAACATCTGGGCCGGTGCCGACAGCGTCGGGATTATTCGGATAAAAAGCAACGACCATTCCATCGAAATTTTCAACGAAGAACAAGGGCTGCCCAGCCTTTCGGTCTACGCCTTCCTGGAAGACAGCCGGGGAAATCTGTGGATCGGCACTGCCGCGGGATTGGTTCTTTTTAATTATAATAATGTTTCATTTAAAACATATCAAGCAAGGGACGGTTTTCCCGGCGGTTTTGTCGGCGCCTTTTGTGAAGACAGGGACGGCAATCTCTGGATTGGGACCAATGGGAAGGGCTTGGTCCGTTTTAATGACGGTAAATTTTCCGCATATGATTTGAAAAAAGGACTTTCCAATAATGTTGTCAATTCTATTTGCGAAGACCGGGAAGGCAACCTCTGGATTGGCACAGGCGGCGGAGGCCTCAATCAACTGAAAGATGAGAAATTCATGGTACTGGATAGTGAATTGGGATTGTCCAATGATGTCGTATTGCCTATCCTTGAAAGCGTTTCCGGAGATATGTATATCGGCACCGAAGGCGGCGGACTAAACCGCTTGAGTCATAACAAAATAACCGTTTACGATAAAAAGAACGGGCTCCCCCACAACAATATTACTGCTCTTTACGAGGACAAACAAGGATTCATCTGGATCGGTATATACGGCGGCGGGTTGAGTTGTTTGAATGTCGCCACCGGCACTATTAAAACCTATAACGACAAAGACGGGCTTGCCAATAATTTTATCTGGTCCTTGAATGGTGACAGCAGTGGCGCCCTCTGGATCGGCACTTACAACGGTGGACTCAACCGGTTCAAGGGCGGTAAATTTACTGTCTTTAATACGGAAAACGGCTTATCCCATAACACGGTGACAGTGATTTTCGAAGACTCAAAAAAGAACCTCTGGGTCGGTTCCTGCAACGGCCTGAACCGGATAAAAGACGGGAAAATAACAATATATAATAAGGAAAGCGGCCTATCCAGCAGCTATATACTGGCTATTTATGAAGATAAAGAAGGCTATCTCTGGATAGGAACCCTGAGTGACGGTCTGAACCGGCTCAAAAACGGGGTTTTTACCTCCTGCAAGAAAGAAAACGGCTTGTATGACAACATGGCATTTCACATCCTGGAGGATAACCTTGGAAACTTCTGGATGAGTTGCAATAAAGGAATTTATCGCGTCGCCAGGAAAGAATTGAATGATTTTTGCGATGGGAAAATACGAACCGTGACTTCCATTGGTTACGGCAAGGCCGACGGCATGAAGAGACCCGAATGCAACGGCTCTTGCCAACCGTCGGGTATAAAGGCCAGGAACGGGAAGCTGTGGTTCCCTACCCTCAAAGGAGCAGTGATTATCGATCCCGGTAAAATCAAGATTAATAAGCTGCCCCCACCGGTGGTCATCGAAAACATAAAGGCTGGGGCTCAATCGTTTGATCCTCGCTTGAGAGCCGAGATGGCCGCAGGAAGTAAGAGTCTCGAGTTTCATTATGCGGCCTTGAGCTATATTTCCCAGGAAAATGTCAAATTTAAATACATGTTGGAAGGATTCGATCCGGACTGGATCGATGCAGGCGATCGCAGGAAAGCTTATTATACCAACCTTTCGCCCGGTTCTTACCGTTTCCGGGTAATCGCCTGTAATAACGACGGCGTGTGGAATAACACAGGCGCGGCCTTCGATTTTGAATTGAAACCTTTTTATTACCAGACCTGGTGGTTTTACGTATTTTGTGGCTTGATTGCCACTATCCTGGGATTTGGGGCGTACCAATTGCGGGTCAAGCAGTTGAAGCGGCGGGAAGCGGAATTAGAACGGTTGGTAGACCGACGGACCGGAGAACTCCAGGCGGCCAACAAAGAGTTGAAACAACTCTTAAAGAGCTTACGAGAAGCCAATGAAGTGGCGCGGAAAGAACGGGAGATTGCCGAAGCTGCCAACCGGAGCAAGAGTCATTTCCTGGCCCGCATGAGTCATGAAATCCGCACGCCCATGAACAGTGTCGTGGGATTTGCCGAAATGCTGCTGGAGACAGATTTGAACCAGGAGCAACTGGAGTATGCGGCCACCATCGACAAGAGCGGTAAAGCATTGTGCTGGATTCTTAACGATATCACGGACCTGGCCAAAATCGAAGCAGGTGAATTGACATTTGACCCCATAGATTTCGAACCGGAAACAACGGCTTATGAAGTCTGCCAAATGGTCACACCTCGCATCGGGGACAAACGGATAGAAGTCTTTTGCCGTATTTCAGACCGAGTGCCATCCTTTGTGAAACAGGATCAGTTCAGGTTCCGCCAGGTTCTGACCAACCTGATGACAAACGCCGTCAAATTTACCGAGGAAGGCGAGATTGAACTTTCCATCGATGTGGAAGAAACACAGGAGGGCCGCTTCAAATTGCATGCCACGGTTCGGGATACGGGCATCGGGATTCCTTCGAATAAGTTGGATACGATATTTGAACCGTTTCAGCAGGCGGACGGTTCTATTACCCGAAAATACGGCGGCACCGGACTTGGCTTATCCATATCCAGGGAAATTGCCCGGATGATGGGCGGCGATGTCTGGGTGAAAAGCGAGCCAGGCAAAGGATCCGTGTTTCATTTTTGCGCCTGGGTAAAAAACTCCGCTAAAGTAAATGAAAAGATTTCTAATATGCAAAGATTGGCAGGTAAAAAAGCCCTCGTGGTGGATGATAACGCCAATAACCTGGAAATCCTGGAACGTTTATTGAAACGAAACGGTATATTGGTGAAGAAGTTAACCACGGGGCGAGAGGTGTTAGCCGCGCTCCAGGATGCTCTAAACAACCAGGACCCTTTTGATCTCTGTATCCTGGATATCCAGATGCCGGTTATGAGCGGCTACGAAGTGGCGGAACAGATTCGCAAGCAGCCCCCTCCCATTTCAACAGTCCCAATACTCGCTTTTTCCTCTGCCATGTCAAAACTGCCCCAGAAAAACCGGGAAAATTTGTTCGATCTTTTTCTAACAAAACCTGTCCCCGCTCAAAAACTTTTAAGCGCCATCGAAATATTATTGGGTGAAAGTGACAAAAATAAGGATCAAGATAATGAGGTCAAGGACAAAGGGAAAAAACGGAAAACTGTTTCTCCTGAGAGTGTTAATTCGCATCCGCTGCATATATTATTGGTCGAAGATAACCTCATCAACCAAAAATTAGCCCGCTACATGTTAACGCGAGAAGGTTACCTCTTGGATATGGCGGAAAACGGTAGAGAAGCAGTGGAGAAATTCCTGGGGGGGCCGGAAAATTTCGATTTGATCTTAATGGATATCCAGATGCCGGAGATGGATGGAAGGGAGGCCGCCAGGATTATTAGAAGTAAGGGTTTTACCCACATTCCTATAATCGCGATGACGGCGGAAAGCATGAAAGGAGACCGTGAAAAGTGCCTGGCGGCCGGGATGAATGATTATATCTCCAAACCTATCAATCGCGAAGAGGTACTTGCAATGATAAAGAAGTGGGTATAGGGTAAAACTTTTAGCAGTAAGGCCCTACGATAGTTTCTATTTTTGCCGCGCATTGCTTGGTATTTTCTGTATCTCCACAATTCATTATAATGGTTATAATCGGTGTAAAAGGGGTGAGAGGGGTAAAACAGCCGGCTTTTACATCAGACATTTCGTCTCTTCCAAGGGTGGCTATGGTTTGCTTGTTTAATTCCAGTTTCTTTTGAATTTTTTTTGTCTTCATTTTATTCTCCTTTTTTCCTAAAAACAAAATTTTCCTTTCTATTCGCTATTAGTCGCAAAATGTTTGGTTTATTTTTTGAAACGCTCAACACCTTTCAGCGCATTTTTTTTGCTGACTTGCGCCATCATCATATAAACCGAGGGAGTATAATCCATTCGAAAACAAATGTCAAGCTTTTTTTTAAAAAAAATTTTTTTTTTTAAAAACGAAGGTCTTGGAGTAAAGAATGGCTTATGGAAAGCACATACGACGCTTAAAGGCGGGAATTGACTAATTTGCGGCAATCGCATACAATTGCAGCCATGATGGACAAATCGAAATCATTGACCGCTGCTTATTTCTCATTAGGCGCCTTTGCCCTGGTTTCCCAAACAATGATCCTGCGTGAGTTTTTCGTGGTGGTCTACGGTAATGAATTCATCTTCGGCGTACTCCTGGCAAATTGGCTGATAGGAATTTTTACCGGCGCACTCCTGGGCAGCGCGGCCGCCGATCGCGATAAGAACAACTTAAGAACGTTTTCCATCTCCCTACTCCTGCTCTCCGTGCTTTTTCCACTGTGCATTACCGCTATCCGCTTTCTCTATACCATCAGCGGGACCCCGGTCGGAACCTATGTCAGTTTCTCAAATGTGGTGCTCTATTCAGCGCTATTTATTATCCCCATAAGCTTTTTCATCGGGTTCGCCTTCCCCGTTGCCGCCCGGATTCATACCGGCTGCAGCGCTGCCGGCGCAGTTAATGAGGCCGTTTCTCAAGAACGTGTTCAAAAAATTTCTTCTATCTATATCGTAGAAGCCCTGGGTTCGCTCTTGAGCGGCGTGATTTATACCTTTTTCCTGGTAGGACGAGTTAACTCCTACTTCATCGCCGGTTTAATCACCCTTCCTCTACTGGTTTCCTGTTGGCTCACAATAAACAATCACCGGTTAAAAATCATGCGCTTTATCTGTGTTTTCCTACTGATACTTAATCTGCTGGCGCTTACACCATTTATCAACAGGAAAATCGAAAATTTCACCGTGGAAAAAAGATGGCGCAGCTTTTCTGATCTCCCCTTGAATTATGCCCTGGATTCAAAGTACCAGGATATTGCAGTGTCATGTCTATCGAACCAGTACAACCTTTATCTCAATACCATGCTGGCAGCGGTATTTCCTAACGAAGATGATAATATGGTATTAGCCGCTCACCTGGCAGTCCAGCACCCGCCGCTGCCGGTGCATCAAAAAATGCGCATCCTGGTTATCGGGGACGCCGTCAGTGGACTGGCTGGCCGCCTGCTGCGCTTCGATGTGGAAAAACTGGTCTCCGTGGAAATCGACCCTAAAGTCGTGGAGACTATCTTAACCTTCATACCTCCGGGGGAAAAACAACTGATACAAAAATACCAGCGCGACGGACGTTTCGAAATCAAGATTAGGGATGGTCGTAAGTATGTCAAAGACCTGTTGGCCGGAAGGGAACCCGGGATTCAGTCGCCTTGTTTCGACATTGTTTATGTGAATGTGCCGGAACCATCCACCTTGTTGTTAAATCGTTTTTATACCGTGGAGTTTTTCTCGGACATAGCCCGAATTTTAAGAAAAAACGGTGTGGTGGCATTAAAGGCCACGGCTTCCGAAGATTATACGCAGGGGATTGTAAGCGATTATACCGCTTCCATATATAATACGGTTAAATCCGTGTTCCCGTATGTCACGGCGGCGCCGGGAACGCAGTCCTTTATCTTTGCCGCCCTGGAGCCCGGGGTTGTCTCGGATAACCCGGCCATACTGGAAGAACGGTACACCCAAACCGGGGTCTCCCCCAACAACCTGGGCCTGATTTTCCATTCACTTTACCCGCCGGGAAAAACCGCGGCCGTCAACAACGCCCTGCGCTCCCATACCCGGTACCGTCTCAATACCGATGAAAACCCCACCGCGGGTTTTTACTTCAATAAAATCATCGGCTGGTACGGCAAAAGTCGCGTATCCCATGTACTTGAATTTTTTGAAAAGGTCAAAACAGGGGACATTATCATAATTGCATTGGTTCTCTTCTGCAGCCGCCTGGCGTTTATCGCTGTCAAGCGAAAATCCACGGATATGGAAAGGGGCCGGTCCCTCAAATTCCATACGTTGGTTGCGGTGTTTTCCGGGGGCATGGCGGGTCTATCCCTGGAGATGGTGATTATCTACACATACCAATATAATTTCGGAAGCGTTTATCATATTATTGGGTTTATTATCGCGATCTTCATGTTTGGGCTGCCCATGGGGGCGTTGGCAGCCAACGCCTTAATGCGCCGAGAAAAATGGCGCGGTGAACGGGAAGTTATCAAGATCATTATTCTCATCCAGGGGGTAATCGCCGCGATTGCTTTTTTATTGCCTTATATGGTCACGCTGTTCATGAGATACAGTCTCCTGAACCAGCTCGTCATTTTTGCGGAAACCATCATAATTGGTTTTGTCGTCGGTTTCCTGTTCCCTTTTGCCGTGCGTCTTTACCTGGGCGGCAGTGAAAAAACCGGCCGGGCTGCCGGGCTTATCGATGCTGTTGATCATATGGGTGCGGCGCTGGGAGCGTTTTTTGTTGGCTCACTGTTTCTGCCCGTGATGGGGGTGGAAACAGTTTGCCATTTGTTGGCGCTTTTTCCCCTGCTGTCATTATTGTTATTAACTACGGATCGGAGGGCTCTTTTTACTAATACCTCAAAAAAACGTGCAAAAAAAACAAGGATTTGAGACGTTGCCCTCAAAGAAGGAAGAACCAGAGCCGTGCAAGGAGGGTTGGGGCGCCGCCCCATTTTGAAAAAGGGGCCCGACACCCCCTAAAACTTTTGATTATTTATCCTGCCCCACGGGCCCGAAGTTTCGCTTTCACCTGCCGCCAATACTCAATGCGTTCTTTTATTTTCTTCTCAAATCCCATCTGATTAGGCTCGTAAAAATCTTCTTCCTCCACTTCATCAGGTATAGTCTTCATAATCGTCGTCTTCTCCGGGAAATCATGGGCATACACATACCCCTTCCCCGCTCCCCGCCGCGCCGCCAGGAAATCAGAGGGATTTATTATATGCCAGGGTATTTTCGCCTGTTTGTATTTCTCCTCGATCTGTTTCATTTTCTTTTCCAAAATATACAGGGAATTACTCTTGGGCGCCGACGCTAAATATACGGCTGCCTCAGTCAAAAATAGGTCCCCTTCGGGCTGCCCTAAAAACACAAAGGCTTCTTTGGCGTTAAGACAGATTTGCAAAGCTTCAGGGTCGGCAAACCCGATATCCTCCACGCAAACTCGTATCATCCGCCGCAAAATGAAAAGGGGGTCTTCCCCTCCCTCTATCATTCGGTAAAGCCAAAAAAGCGTGGCATCCACATCGGAATTCCTGACGGCTTTATGAAATGCGGATATTAATTGATACCGGTCGTCACCGGTACGGTCATAAGCCCCGATTTTGTTTTGGATGACTTCCAATACCATCTGTTCGGTAATGGGCTGATTGTTTTGATGGGAAGCATTGTAAATGATTTCTAATAAATTCAATAATCTACGGGCATCGCCGGTGGAATAATTGAGCAG
>JAUPLE010000169.1 GCA_030837085.1 Acidobacteriota bacterium
CGGCGCCGAGAAATTGACTAAAGAGTTGGTGGAGAGAAGTTTCGAGTCGGTTAACCAGGATTGTCGGGTATTTAATATGTACGGTCCAACGGAGTGTACGATTATATCGGCGGTATTGGAGATTGAACGTTCGGATACAGCGAAATTCGAAAACCTCTCCAGTGTACCTATTGGGAAAGCGGTTGGTAATATTGATCTTCATGTGCTGGATAAGTATTTGAATTTATGTCCGGTGAATGTAGGAGGAGAGTTGTATATAACTGGTGATTGTGTAGCTCGGGGTTATTTAAACAACCCGGAATTAACGAAAGAAAAGTTTATCAGAAGTTTTGCGGGGGTCGCCTATAAAACCGGCGATTTGGCGCGACGATTGTCCGATGGGAATGTGGAATTCCTGGGCCGTATTGATCAGCAGGTAAAAATCAGGGGTTTCAGGATCGAGTTAGGAGAGATCGAATCGGAACTATTGAAATTTGCTTTGGTCAAAGAAGCAGTCGTAATTGACAGACCAGGAGAAATCAGCGAAAAATATTTAAGCGGTTATATCGTGGAAAAGGAGAAATTCGATTTATCCAGGCTCAAAGAGCATCTATCAAAGAGTTTACCGGATTATATGATTCCTTCTTATTTTATGCGCATCACGGCTATCCCATTGAATCCCAACGGTAAATTGGACCGAAAAGCACTACCTCAGCCTGACATTACATCGGGAGTTGATTATTCGGCACCCAGGAATGAAATAGAGGATAAAATTGCAGCCATATGGTCTGAAGTCCTGGGCATAGAAAAAAGTAAGATAAGTATTGACGCCGACTTTTTCGATTTAGGCGGATATTCCTTGAAAGTCATGATAATGATTGCTAAGATACACAAAGTATTCAATTTGAAATTGGAACTGGTACAGGTGTTTAAAGACCCAACCATTCGAGGTATCGGTGCTTTAATTGAATTCGTCCGCTGGATAAGTAATCACGAACCAAATAGCGAGATTAATATCGAACAAGAAAACGAAGAAGTAATTTTATAATGAAACCATCCTAATACAGGTATTAAAGGATAAATATCAGTTATTAAGTAAATATAGGAGAAAAAAATGCAAGAAACAAATCACAGAACCGGTTTTGAAGTAGCAATCGTAGGTATGAGCGGGAGAATGCCGGGCGCTAATAACCTCCATGAATTCTGGGAAAATTTGAAAAACGGTGTTCATTCCATCCGTTTTTTTACTGAAGAAGAATTGTTAGAGAAAAGTAGCATCGATCCTGAATTAATAAAAAAACCGAATTTTGTAAAAGCAAAAGGAATCATTGAGAATGCCGAATATTTTGATGCTTTCTTTTTCGGATATTCTCCTATCGAAGCGGAGGTGCTTGACCCCCAGGTGCGCATCTTTTCTGAGATCTGCTGGGAAGCCCTGGAAGATGCAGTGTGTGATCCCTCCACTTACAACGGTGCCATTGGTCTGTATGCCGGAGGTTCGGGCAATCGCTCCTGGGAAGTATTGACCATCCTTTCCGGCAGAAATGAAATCCTGGGGTCATTCAATTCCGAAATTTTGAGTGATAAGGATTATTTAACTACTCGTATCTCACACAAAATGGATTTAAAAGGGCCTTCAGTGACCCTGTTTACCGCTTGTTCCACCGGGTTGGTGGGGGTAGATCTTGCTTGTCGAGGATTGCTAACCAACCAGTGTGATGCCGCACTGGCTGGGGGGGTATCCATACTTTCGGATTCCATTAACGCCGGTGGTTATTTATACGAAGAAGGTTTGATTTATTCCCCGGATGGTTACTGCCGCGCCTTTGATGCCGCGGCCAAAGGGACTCTTTTTTCAAACGGCGCTGGTGTCGTATTCCTGAAACGATTGGATGATGCAATTTCCGATGGGGACAGTATTTATGCGGTGATTAAAGGCTTTTCCTCCAACAATGATGGTCTTGAGAAGAGCAGTTTTACCGCGCCGTCCGTTGACGGCCAGGCAGAAGTGATCCAGGCAGCCTTACATATCGCTGAAATGGAACCAGAATCCATTACTTATGTCGAAACTCATGGAACAGCTACACAAATCGGCGACCCCATTGAAATCGAGGCATTAAAAACAGCGTTTCATACAGGCAAAAAACAATATTGCGCCATCGGTTCCGTTAAAACCAATATTGGCCACCTGGATACCGCCGCTGGAATTGTTGGCTTGATAAAAGTAGTACTGATGTTGAAACACCGCCAGATTCCCCCCAGCTTGCATTACGAAAAACCTAATCCCAGTATCGATTTCGAAAATAGCCCGTTTTTTGTCAATACTCAATTGCGAGAGTGGAAAAGTAATGGATATCCCTTACGGGCCGGGGTAAGTTCCTTCGGCGTCGGTGGTGTTAATGCCCATCTGGTGCTGGAGGAATGGCCGGGTATCGAAGAGAGCCGCGAAGGTCCCGGCGGGACAACCTTTAAGAGCGAAGAACGCGAAGAAAAAAATTACCAAATGATTTTATTGTCTGCCAAGACAATCACTGCCCTTGATAAAATGACTGAAAACCTGGCCAATTATTTAATCCATAATCCCGGTTCCGGCGCTTCTTTGGCAGATATCGCTTATACCTTGAAGGTAGGTAGGAAGGCCTTTGAACACCGGAGAATGCTGGTTTGTAAAGATGCACCGGAAGCCGTGTCTATTCTCCAATCATCATTCACCCCGGCGGGGGGAGGAGGACAACACACTCAAACTCATTACACAAAAGAAGTGAAACGCGCCGTGTTTATGTTTCCCGGCCAGGGCAGCCAATACGTGGACATGGCCCGGGGTTTGTATGAAAAAGAACCCCTATTTCGCCGTGAAATAGACCATTGTTTCGAAATCCTGCAATCCATTGCCGGGCATGATTTCAAAAAGATACTGTATCCGTCTTTTGTGGAGAATGGGGCCAATACTATCGATCAGACTGAAATCACCCAACCGGTAATATTTATCATCGAATACGCCCTGGCCAGGTTATTAATGACCTGGGGAATCAAACCTTATGCCATGACCGGACACAGTATCGGGGAATACACTGCCGCCTGCCTATCCGGTGTGTTTTCGTTAGCAGATGCTTTAACCGTGGTGGCCTGGCGAGGCAAATTAATGCAGCAAATGCCTGAAGGCAGTATGTTGTCGGTTTCCCTTTCCGAGCAGGAGTTGATGCCGTTATTGAGCGAACAATTAGCATTAGCGGCAATCAATGGTCCGAACCAATGCGTGGTCTCCGGACCCCACAACGTCGTGGACGCCTTTGCCCGTCAACTGGAAGAAAAGGGGCGCCAATGTCGGAAACTCCATACCTCCCACGCCTATCATTCTTCCATGATGGACCCCATCTTAAAAACTTTTGAAAAGAAAGTAGCTGAGGTTCAGCGAAATCAGCCCATTATTCCCTTTATATCCAATGTTTCCGGGCAATGGATCAGCAACCGGGACGCTGTGGATCCTTCTTATTGGGCTCGGCATTTGCGTGGAACCGTCCGCTTTAACGATGGCCTGACAGAACTTTTGAAAGAAAAGAACTCGCTCTTTATAGAGGTCGGGCCCGGTCGTACATTAAGTACTTTTTTAAAACAACACCCGGGCAAACAGCCGGAGCATACACCGGTCAACCTGGTAAGACACCCCAATGAAGAGACCGACGATAGATATTATTTAACTACAAAAATCGGGCAAATATGGTTATATGGATTACCCGTCGATTGGCATGCCTATCACGATAACGAGAAAAGATATCGCCTTCACCTGCCCACCTACCCATTCCAGCGGCAGCGGTACTGGATCGAAGGAAATCCCACCGCCATGATACGGAAAGGAATGGAGGGGAGGTTCGGAGCCGGGAAAAAAAATGACATATCAGACTGGTTTTACATTCCTTTCTGGAGGAAATCTATTATCGCTCAAAACAGGGAAAGGAAAACCGACGGCACCGATCTTCCCCAACGCTGGTTGGTATTTGCCGGAGAAGGGAATTTGGCTGTTAAAATGGTTAAAAAGTTGACCGATGCGAGAGACAACCAGGTGATAGTGGTTCGGGTTGGGAAAGAATTTTCAAAGCTAGAAGAAGGAACAAATACAGTTTATACCATTAATCCGGGTAAAGAAAGTGATTATGTGGCATTGATTGAAGAAATAGTAAGGACAGGAGATGTTCCCTGCCGGGTCGTTCATTTGTGGAACCTTAGCGAAAATGAAAACCAACGGCAGAGCGAAAATATTGAAAAATACCTGGACCTGGGCTTTTATAGTTTACTTTACCTGGTCCGGGCTATTGATACTTCAAGCAAAGGAAATGAGAATAAAAACCGTGAAATAGAAATAACCATATTGACTGATGGGATGCAGCAAGTGTGGGGAGAGATAGTTTTTTATCCTGAGAAAGCAGTAGTGCTGGGACCGGTTATGGTAATTCCTCGTGAATACACTGAATCCCCGGTCATTAAATGCCGCTGCATAGACATCATGTTTTTGGACCAGGGAAAAGGTCCTGGCAGGGAAGAGTGGTTATTAGATGGATTGGTAAAAGAGCTCAACACTCCTATTTCCGATGAGGTGATTGCATACCGAGGAGATTCTCGGCTGGTAAGAACCTTTGAGCCCGCCCCATTACCCGAGATCAGGCCGGAAACCCCAATCGCACGGTTAAAGAAAGAGGGAGTTTATCTCATAACAGGTGGATTGGGGGGCATTGGGTTGGAATTGGCCCACCTTCTGGCCAGGAGTGTTCAGGCCAAACTCATTCTCACCGGTCGTTCTGCGTTTCCTGCCCGGGAAGAGTGGGAAAAATGGTTGGTCGACCATGACAGCCTGGACAGCGTCTGCCGAAAAATTCATAAAATAAAAGAACTGGAATCCCTGGGAGCCCAAGTACAGATTTACTCCGTGGATGTCACTGATTCTGCCGGAATGAGAAAAGTGGTGGAGGAAACGATTGAACGTTTCGGGTCCATAAATGGGGTTATCCATGCTGCAGGATTACCTGGTGGAGGTGTGATCCGGTTAAAAACCCGGGAAATGGCCGACAACGTCCTGGCCCCAAAGGTAAAAGGCACATTGGCCCTCAACACAGCCCTCAAAAACATCCAATTGGATTTCTTTATCCTTTGTTCATCGATCAATTCGGTGTTATCCATTTTCGGACAAGTAGATTACTGCGCTGCCAATGCCTTCCTCGATGCGTTTGCCTTTTATAAAACTAAGGTAGATAACACCTTTACCATTAGTATTAACTGGGAAACCTGGGCGGAAATAGGCATGGCGGTAGAAGCAGCAAAACAGTTTAGTTTCCGGAAGGAAAATACCTCGCATTGGATATTACCGGCAGAGGGAGTAGAAGCCTTTACCCGTTTGCTGGCCCAAGAAATGCTGTTGCCCCAGGTGGTGGTATCTACCGTAGAACTTGCCTCGCGTATCAGGGCGTTAAAAAGCGCCGGGATATCAAACCTGGCCGAAAGTATGACCGGAAGCAAGTTGGGGGAAGCCACACAGTCACGTTATGAGCGCCCTGCTGTCAGCTCCGCCTACGTGGCCCCCGAAACTGAGGTAGAACAAAAATTGGCGCTGATCTGGCAGGAACTCCTGGGCATCGACCAGGTAGGGAGGAATGATGATTTCTTCGAATTGGGCGGCGATTCCTTAAAGGCTACCCTTATGGCCGCTAAGATAAAACAGGCATTTGACATCAATATTTCCGTTGGCGAAGTATTTAATTCTCCCCGCCTGGCAGAATTGGCAGTACAAATGGAAATTCCTGTTGAGACAGCTATTGGGGCTTCTCATTAGGAGTCACTTAAAAAAAAGAATACTATCTTGTATCCGTTAGGCGGGCATTGGTTGAAAGTAATGATAATGAATGTAAAAATACACATTGAGGAAAACTTATTATGAATCAGGGGTATGAAAATGGATCTAAACGAAAATATGACTACTATTGATTTCATTGCCAGTCTTAAAAAAATGCAAATAAGCATTCAACTGGCAAATGGGCAATTAAAGATTAATGCGCCGAAAGGAAAACTGACACCGGCGCTGTTAAATGAATTAAAGGAACGGAAAGAAGCGATTATTGATTTTTTGATAAGTAGTCAGAAACATTTAAAATCAAAATATGAATCAATAGAACCGGTTGAGAAGAAGGATTATTATGTATTATCCCCGGCGCAGAAAAGGTTATTTATCCTTCAACAAATGGAATCGGAGACAACCAGTTATAATATGCCTATGGTGATTCCATTGACCAAAGGTTTCAATAGGCAGCAACTGGAAACAGCTCTAAAAGCACTGATTGATCGCCATGAAAGTTTAAGAACTTCGTTTACAGTTATAGAGGACGAGCCGGTACAAAGGGTCCATGACGAGGTGGATTTTAAGATAACGGATATTGATTCCGATTCATCCGGGAATATCATTAAAAGTCTTATGCGCCCTTTCGATTTATCTCAAGCACCTCTTTTACGGGTGGTGCTGATAAGAGTCGAACCTTCAAAGTCGATGCTTTTTGTTGACACTCATCACATCATCAATGATGGTGTATCTCATACTATTTTAGCAAGAGAATTAACTGAATTGTCTACCGGGAATGAATTGCTACCCCTTAGACTCCAATATAAAGATTATGCAGAATGGTTTAATAGTGAAGCGCAGCAAGCTCAAATTAAACAGCAAGCGTTATATTGGCAAGAGCGGTTTGCCGGTGATATTCCGGTGTTGAATTTACCCACGGATTATCTCCGCCCGGTGGTACAGAGTTTTGAAGGGAGTTCGCTCAGATTTGTTTTGGCAGAGATAGGGACGCGGGGAATAAAATCCCTGGCATCAACTGGCGAGGCGACTTTATATATGTCTATTCTTTCAATATTTACCATTTTGCTTTCCAGGTTGAGCGGCCAGGAAGATATTATCGTTGGTACACCTACAGCAGGACGGAGGCATGCAGACCTTGAACATATCATTGGTATGTTTGTCAATACCCTGGCGCTGCGCAACTTTCCCTGCGGTTGGAAGTCATTTTATGATTTTTTGCGGGAAGTGAAAGAAAGCACATTGGAAGCTTTT
>JAUPLE010000170.1 GCA_030837085.1 Acidobacteriota bacterium
ATCTCACACCTTCTGGCCCCTGCGTCGCCTCTTAAAAAAGTTACCAAAAAAATTTTAGGGGGTGGTATCAGTCCTTTAAGGACTGATACCGAGCCTTTGGGAATCGAATTAACCCCTGTTAGGCTTGAGATCGATCCTTTTAGATGCTAAATAAGAAACCCCGGAGGGCTGATATAATACCTTTGAGGGGTGATATATTAGAAAAAAGGAATGATCCGGGCGTTTAAAGGATTGAATTAATATCCCAGGGGGTTGGTATAGGGGCTTAAGGCATCAATGCACCGACAACAAAGGCGTTTCCATGTCAAAATGAGAAAGAACCATTTTATTCGCCTTCTTTGGGCGCAGGTTCTATCTTCACCACTTTGTACCAACCGAGCTGTTTGATGACGCCATCGGTATCATAATATTGAAGCCGTATGGTCCAGGACACGCCCCCTTTAGGCGACGGCGCCCACGTATTATCGTAAGAAACTGTGATGGGATAATCTACCAACTGACCGGGAGGAACTGTAATATTGAAAGGTGCAAAGGACTTACGTAAAGCCTGGTTAAATGCAAGGAAAGGGGATTTGATGTCCAGGTTAACCGGTTTAATGGTGAGGTTTTTTAAGGGGAAAAATTTGACTGTCCCCAAGTTTTTATTGAATTATAAATCAATAAATCTCGAAACCATTATTATATAAGCAATTCAAAAAAAAATATATGATCTTATCAAACTGGAATAAAAAATTTGAAACTTATGTTATCTTATTGGCGGTTGGTAAAAATGAGTGAAAGGAGACAAAAAAAACAAAACCAACGCAATACTAAACTGACCCTGCTTTAAAATTTAAAAAGAAAGGAGGAAACAAATGAAAAGTATAAAACTTATGTGTGTGGTGCTGGCAGTGATGTTTATCTTAACCATCAACCTGTCGGCGCAAGGTGGAATTAAAGGGGGTTTCAACCTGTCAAAATTCTACTCAATAGAACCCATCGGGCTAGAACAAAAATATTTAGCCGGTTTCCAGGTAGGATTGTTTAAAGGGTTCAATATATCGCCCAGTGTCCAGATACAGCCTGAGATTTTTTTTATTCAGAAGGGAACAAAAATGTCATATACGTTAGATGTCGTCGAGGTGATTGGTAAAGTCAAGATCAGTTACTTTGAAATCCCACTGCTGTTAAAGTTCAATATTAAACCGGAAACCTCTGTTAATCCCTATCTGATTGCCGGCCCGTATGTGGCCTTCAGGACTAAAGCAACGCAGACCGTGGAAAGCGGGGGCGTAAAAGAAAGTGAAGATATCAAAGACGAGGTAAAATCAACGGATTTCGGTATTATCGGCGGAGCAGGTGTGGAATTTAAAGTAGGGGGCCTGGTAAAATGCGTGTTAGCCGAAATTCGATATGAACTCGGCCTGGCGGATATCGTCAAAGACGAGGACTCCAAAGCGAAAAACAGTAGTATCGTTTTTAATGTCGGAGTCGGTCTATAAAAATAATTAACCAATAACCAACAGGGTCAGTTTTAGTATTGCATCATTGTTTAAAAAGAGCCCACAGAAAACACGGAAGACACAGAAAAATTTTCTTATACTTGACCCGGTGGACGATTTCCTTTACAATTACCAGTAACTTTATTTAAACAAGAGGAATAAAATAATGAGAGCCATTTTTATTGCCGTAGGCAGCGAGTTACTGGATAAAGAGAAAATCGATACCAATTCGATTTATATGGCCCAGAAATTACAGGAAAAAGGCATCCTGACCGATATGAAAGTGGTCGTCGGCGACGATATCACCAACTTGAGCTGGATCGTAAAAAACGCCAGCAAACGCGCTCAACTGCTAATCATTACCGGCGGTCTGGGCCCCACCGAAGACGATATCACCCGCGAAGCCGTCGCTGAAGGCCTGAAACGGGACCTGGAATTTAAAGAAGAAATTGCGGCCGAAATCTCGGAACGATTCAAAAAGCGGGGCATAACCATGCCGGAGATCAATACCCGCCAGGCGTTTATCGTCCAGGGCGCGGAAGTATTACCCAACCCCCTGGGAACAGCGCCCGGCCAATATATCGACGATGAAAACTGCAAAATCCTGCTGCTGCCCGGCCCTCCCCATGAAATGCGCGCCCTATTCGACACGGTCCTGGAAGAGAAAATCGCACCCCTTTCCAATTATTTTATATACAAACGTATGTTTAAGTTCGGCGCCATTACCGAATCGGAAACCGACGCCATGCTGGCTGAACTTTATACCCGTTACAAAAACATCCGCACCACCATCCTGGCCAGCCCCGGCCTTATCGAAGTTCATTTACTTGGCCGCTCCAGGAAAACAGTGGAAGAAGCCCAAATCGCTGTGGATGAACTGGCGGAGAAAATCAAAGAACGCATGAAAGATTACCTTGTCACAGAAAAAGATATCTCCCTGGAACAATTGATAGTAGAGGAACTAAAAAAACGTAAGCTAACCCTGAGCGTGGCCGAAAGCTGCACCGGCGGTGGCCTGGGAAACCGTATCACCAATGTGCCCGGCAGTTCCGAAGTCTTCCTGGGCGGCGTCATCGCTTATTCCAACAACCTGAAAATAAAACTACTGGGCGTTAAAGAAAATACGCTGAAACGACACGGCGCTGTCTCCAAAGATACAGCCAGGGAAATGGCCCAGGGCATACGCGCCTTGACCGGCTCGGATATCGGCCTGTCCATCACGGGCATCGCCGGCCCGGGCGGCGCCTCGGTCGGTAAACCCGTGGGCCTGGTCTTTATACACTCCTCAACCGAAAAAGACGATACCGGCTTTTACCAAATCTTCCCCGGCGAACGCGACGTGGTAAAAACCCGGACCATTAATTACAGCCTCTCCCTGCTCAGGAAACACCTGGAAACCTGGTCATAAATACATCACGGGCGCCCCGGTAAAAGATAAGCATGACTATCACCAAACCAAACGAAAACAGGCCCACGGAACACACTGAATACACTGAAAATAAAACGGGCGAACACGGGGGCTCGCCCCTACTTCATCATTCATCATTCATCATGCATCATTCAAAATTACCTGGGATCACCCAGGATTACTTTTTTAAGAAGAAAGTCATCATCTTTCAAAATAAAAAAGGCTACCGCTTCTCCGTAGATGCGCCTATTTTAGCCGATTTCCTGCCCTCCCTACCTGGGGAAGAGGCATTGGAGATCGGCACCGGGAGCGGTATCATTTCCCTGTTGGCCCTTTATAAAAACAAATTCGCCAAAATAACCGGCGTCGAAATCCAGGAATCCCTCTTTCAATTGGCCCTACTGAACGCTGAAAAAAACAAATTCTCCCAACGATTCCAACCGGTTTATGGCGATTTCAACCGCAACTACCGGGATTTCACCGGCGTCAAAACCATCTTTGCCAACCCGCCTTTCCTTGAAACCGGCAAGGGCCGCCTGAGTCCCACCGAAGAAATAAGAGACGCTAAAATGGAAACCAGGCTCACGTTAAACGACCTGCTGATAAAATCCCGCGCCATCCTGCACGAAAGCGGCAGTGTATACCTCATCCTCCCTTATTACCGGTATAATGATTTGATCACCCGATCCAGGAAAACGGGCTTTTTCCCTCGCCTAATTCGCGAAGTTTTCTCCTTTAAAGATGGAAAACCGGAACGTTTTCTGGTACAATTAACCACTAA
>JAUPLE010000017.1 GCA_030837085.1 Acidobacteriota bacterium
CCTCGGCGTCACGGTTTTGACTTCCCTTTCCGACAAAGACCTGGCGGAAACCGGGATAGCCCTTTCCACGGAAGACGCGGTTTTGAAATTATGTGAGTTGGGCTTGAACAATGGCCTAAATTCGTTTGTATGTTCCCCGCAGGAAATCGAACCTATCAAGAAGCGGTTTGGCAAGGATGTGGTATTGGTGACGCCGGGTATTCGGCCCCAGTGGTCGGTTAAAGGGGACCAGAAACGGGTGTTCACGCCGGAAATGGCAGTGGCCGCCGGCAGTAATTACCTGGTCATCGGTCGCCCCATTACCCAACACGAAAACCCATCCGCCGCCTTCAACCAAATTTTACAAGAAATAAGCTTGCTATGAAAATAGCCACAAAGACACGAAGGCACAAAGGTACACAAAGTTCCGTGTTTTTTCCGTGAAAATCCGTGTAATCTGTGGACAAAAAACATTCGTGTAAATTCGAGTAATTCGTGGGCCTGTTTTTGTTTTGAATTTGTTTCGGATTTCGGATTTCGTGCTTCGGATTTATTTTAATAAGGTGGGCCAAAGGCCCGGGTCTATTAAACGGGCGACCTTTCTATTTCTTTCCTTTAAGAAGCTCTTTGACCTTTTTCGTGATAGTATCGACGTTAAAAGGTTTTTCAATGACGTTTTCCAGGTTGAACCACGGAAGATCAACTTTTATGTTTTCCCGGGTCACATAGGCTGAAATGATAATAACCGGGATTCCCTTTGTGTGCCTGGATTTCGATAAATCCTTTATAAATGCCAGCGAGGATTTCGTGCTTTCCAGTATTTGCATATCGATAATGAAAAGATCGGGCATCTGTTCTTTCAGCTTTTCTTTTGCCAATTCGACCTCATAAAAAGCCATCGACTCATGACCCAGGTCTTCCATACTGTGGCATAAAAGCATATTGTGTACCGGGTTGTCTTCGACAATCATTATTTTTGCCATGTTACTCACCTATACTTCCTTCTAAATTTTTCGGAATCCAAATCGTAAATTTGGAACCTTTGCCAACGACGCTTTCTACATCGATTCTTCCGTTATGAAGAACTATAAAATTTTTACAATGATGCAATCCGATTCCTTTCCCAGGGGAAGTTAAGACAACGGGGTGGTTGCCCCTATGGCTTTTCTGGAAAATAAGATCTTTTTCATCATCCGGTATTCCTATCCCTGTATCAATAATTACTATTTCAACCATTTCCGGGGAATCGTAGAGATAAAAAGAGAGACTGCCGGACTGAGTATATTTCAACGCATTGTCCAAAATATTTTCAATAGTTACTTTGATCATATTTCTATCCGCGGTAATAGATACTCCTTCCGCAAAATTGCTATTGAATCCCAGTTTTTTTATTTCGATCAAGGGGACATATTCGTCTTTGATCTCTTTTGCCAATTTTGTAAGGTCAAATTTCTTATAGTCAGGCTTTGTATGCTTATATTCCATTTTCAACATACTCAACAGCCTGGAAATTTCAGCTTTAAGACCGCCAATTTCGGCCTCAAGAAGTATAAAATAATCATCATATCTTGGTATGGCTGTTTTCCTGCGCATTTGATCCGCGATTTGAAGGATGGAATGCAGGGGGGATTTCAATATATGTGATATCCGGTCCGCGTATTTTTCCGCCACCAGGGATTCTAAATTTTCTGATTCGATCAAGATCGATATCCGGGCTTTATTGTCCAGGTGGTAGGATGTTTGAGCGTTAATTAATATTGCCGATTTTTCAGAGCCGGAC
The DNA here is from genome assembly GCA_030837085.1 of Acidobacteriota bacterium. Taxonomy (GTDB): domain Bacteria; phylum Acidobacteriota; class Aminicenantia; order UBA2199; family UBA2199; genus JAKAGC01. The sequence continues at coordinate 1,760 of JAUPLE010000017.1, forward strand.
TTTGTTTTTAAAACCACCGGGAATTCGAAACGTTCCTTCCCGGAATCCAGGAAAAATCTCAGGTCTTTGATGCTATCTTTGGTCAAATATTCCTCGAAATTTTCCCCAACTGCATTTTTATCTTCAACCAAGCTCTCAAATTCTTTGTTGTAGGCCTGGATATGGTTGAATTTGTCAGTGATAACATAGGAACTGTGCATATGAGTGATCAACTCAAGTTTATTTTCTTCCTCTCTGACTCTCTTGATCATCTGATCATATACAAATCTGATCAATAGGGTAAAAATAATTAATAGAGTTACAAGAAAAGAAATGAAAAGAATATTTTGCCTCATCGATTGTTGTTTATCAAATATAAAGAAAGCGATCTTATTATCTTCCAGAGGAAGGGAATAAATGATACGATTTTTTGTTTTCATAGCAACAGGCTTGTCACCTATGGAATGAGGCTTAATAATTTGGCTACGTTCATCGAAATCAAAACGGTTTAATGTGGTTACCATTACAGCAGGTGTTCCGAATTTTTCCTCTATAAAAGCCACTATTCCTTGTTTATCTGCCCATTTTAAGAGGTTATATTTTGTTTTGAATTCAGAAATATTTCCATCAAGATCTTTCGCATTGCAAAAGTCAATTTGAGGGTTTTTGGGGAGAAGGGTTAATCCATGGAACTCATCTAATAACTGTTCACCGGGTCTTCCTACCTGTACGTCCAAGCCGATCATTCCCACAATACCCCATTTATCACTCATAACAGCAGCGGAATATGTGCACACAATACCTATTCCACCTGCATCGACATAAAGAGGGGTGACATGGAATTTTTCCCGTATTGTCGGTTTAAAATATAAACGGTCGGCAAAATCTTGCCTGAAGTTCAATTTATCCCTATAGTAATTAACGGGGTTGTCACTTCCATTTCGACATATTCGCACAAAACCGCTCATGGGGATAAAAAAAGCTTGTTGAGCTCCGGGTATTTGGCTCAAAATCTCCCACATGTACTTTTCTATAAATTTTGAAAATACCAATTCGCGTTTCATGCGAAGGGATAACTGAAATCGATTATTTTCATCCCTGTCAACCAATTGGGCCGGGAAAAAAACAAACGATTTCAATTCATTCCGGTTATCCTCTTTGCTTCTCAAAATAAAATATTGAATGTTAGATTTGGTATCACCTTCCAGGATTTTCCACTCATCTGGAGTTTTGTCCTCAGCAATAAGATTCAGGTTGTCCAGGGATAAGCTCGTTAGTCTTTGATCATCCAGATATGCGGGGATTTTTTCGTAAGCAAGTTTTTCAATATTCAATGGCCCTGATTCCATCTCTACCTTCTTGTTTTCTTTATATTCATCGATCTCCATTTGAATAGGTGCTAAAATTTCTTTCATTTTTCTTTCGATATCAAGATTTATTTTTTCAACCTCAAAGACTTTCTCAAATTTGAATTTAACAATGAGCCAGTTGAAAAAAGGACTGTGTTCTGATGAGGTCCATTCGGTCCTCCTTATAGAAGATTCAATTATCAATCGATCCGACACTGTAGCTCTGAAATAGAAAAGCAAGATGGTTCCGAAAAAAATAAGAATTATCGAATAGAAAAAAATCCTCAATTTACGGATGTGTTTGACAAAAATTCGAGAAAATTTTGATTTGATCACAATCTATCCCTCCTACTGATTTTGAAAGCCCAATTCTCCTTGAACTTCTTTTTTGATGCTGTCAGTTTACGTCTCCCTTTACAGGACATCTGTCCTGGCGATAAAATCAAACCCTTACATTTACATTCCATTATTTCCTCTACATAACCATTGCATATCACGTTTCGGCCAATCGATTGAACTCCTTTGCCCTGGTCGTGTTTCCCCAATACTCGTACAACATTC
>JAUPLE010000171.1 GCA_030837085.1 Acidobacteriota bacterium
CTTCCGCAGCGGTAATGATATAACCCACACGCCAGCCGGTAATGCTGAAAGTCTTGGAAAAGGAATCAATGTAAAATAATTTTTCGTCGTTTAAAGTGAGGGGATTGAAAGGCGGCTCAGCGAAATAAATATCTTTGTACACGGCGTCGAAAAGGATGTAAAAATCATATGCCCGGGAAAGGGAAACCAGTTGGGTGAGTTCATCGCGGTTCCATATTTTCCCCAGGGGATTGCCCGGGGAAGCGATGAATACGATTTTCACTTTTTTTTCCCGGATGGTTTTTTCCAATTGCAGGAAATCCACGGACAATTCGCCGGCATTTTCAGTGTAATCCATGTATTCGAAAGGTACTTGAAACATCTCCGCCAGTAGGGGATAGCTTTCATAAACCGGGTCAAAGGAGAGCGCGGAATAGGGGCGTTCCAGGATAGTCGTAAGGTAAAAGAAGGTAAGGAATATTCCCTCCGTGGCCCCCTGGACCACCAGGAGGTTGTCCAGGCTGAGAGGGATGGGCGGCGAGGGCGGCGAGTCCGCGATTGAATACTTTTGCCGGATCAGTTCCAGTAAGTCATAGTTGCCGATACCCGGGGCATATTGGTGCAGGCGTCTATCGCCGGCGATTTTTTTTAAAATGGCCAGCAATTGGGAAGGGGGAGGAAAGCCCGGCGTGCCCTGGGCTAGATTTATGCCCCCCTCTTTTTTCACCCGGTTGCTGAAGTAACTGATTAAGGAACCTTCCGGACGATTCATTTTACATTGAATTTCCCTTTAATACTACCTGGTTTCGATCTCATTTAATAATGTTTGCACTTCCTGGTTGAAGATCGATTGCGGGTAATCGTCGTTTATCTTTTTCAGGTTTGCCGCCGCCATATCCGTCTGGCCGGTTTTAACCTGGATGCGGGCCATTTTTAACAGCAGGAAGTCCTTGGTGATTTCGGATTTAGCGTCGGAGAATAACCTGGAAAGGGTTTCCAGGGCTTCTTTTCCATTGCCGGTGGCGTTTAAAATATCCGCTTCCAGCACCAGTTTCTTGTCGTTGATGAGCCGGTATTTACTGCCGGAAAATTTGTCCAGGGTTTCTTTGGCTTTTGCCATGTCACCTTTTTCAAAGTAAAGGGCCGCCAGGAATAGTTTAATGTCGGCGGAAATACCGCCCTTGGTATTCAACTCGCTTAATTGCGCAATCTTCTGGTCCAGGCCCAGGGTAGTGGAATCCCGGATCGCCATGGCTTTTGAATAAAGACGGTTTTCTGATGTGATGGAACCCGATTTCAGGAAATAAACCAGGAGGATGACAAGTATAATAACTATCACCGCGCCTATGCCGATAAAAATTTGTTTTTTGAACTTCCGCAGCGTCTCTACGGAGTGTTCAATGAAAAGTTGAAAAGGATCTTCTTTTAAATGTTCACGTTCTTTTTTCTTCATGATAATTACCTCGTTTAGCTCTTTTAGAGAGTGATATTATCATTTAAACCGCTAACTGTCAAGGTTTGATTTTGAAGGTATTATCATTTTGAGAAGAATATGTTAAAATGAAGTCTTAACAGGAGGCGTTATGAATTTAAGAAAAAGTATGAAACTGATCATTTTGCTGATGCTCTTTACTTCTCTGCTCACTGCCCAGACAAAGCTTGAAGATGTAAAGGCTTTTACCCTGAAAAACGGCATGAAGATAATCGTATTGGAAGATCATTCGATTCCCAATGCCAATATATATATCTTTTTCAAAGTAGGCAGCCGGAATGAATATACAGGGATTACGGGATTATCTCATTTTTTTGAACATATGATGTTCAACGGAGCCCAGAAATACGGGCCGAAGATGTACGACCGTGTAATGGAAGCCAAAGGCGGTTCCAACAATGCATATACATCGGAAAATCTCACGGTTTACACCGATTTTTTCCCCTCAAGTGCGATGGAGGTTATTTTTGACCTGGAGGCAGACCGGATCGCGCACCTGGCCCTGGATGATAAAATGGTGGAAAGTGAGCGAGGTGTGATCCTGGCGGAGCGGATTACCGGGATGGAAAACAGCAATTTCGAGTTTTTATATGAACAGGTAAAAGGCTCTGCTTTTCTTGTTCATCCTTATAGATGGGACGTCATCGGGTATGAGTCGGATATCAGGAATTGGCAAAAAAGCGATTTGCAAACCTATTTCGACGCCTATTACGCGCCCAATAACGCGGTGGTGGTTATTGCCGGCGACGTTACCCTTGAGAAAGTAAAAGAATTAACCCTGAAATACTTTGAGCCGATCCCGGCGCGGACGCCGCCCCGGCCGGTCCATTCCAGGGAACCCGAACAAATGGGCGAAAAACGGATGTATGTCAACCGGAACGTGTCTTCTCCCAATGTGCTGGTGGTTTTTCATGTGCCGCAAACCGGTTCTCCCGACTATTACGCACTGGATATGCTGGATTCGATCCTGGGAGATGGCAAATCCTCCAGGCTTTACAAAGCCTTGATCGATGAAAAGCAATTGGCGGTAAGCGTTTTTACATATATACCGCAGAGCCTGGACCCGCACCTGTTTCATATTTCGGCCATTTGCGCCCAGGATGTCAGTGAGGATATCCTGGAAAAGGCCATATACGAGGAACTGGATAAAATTATCAAGGACGGCGTCACGGAACAGGAACTCCAGAAGGTAAAGAACCGGAAGCTGGTGGGTTTCTATCACGCCATGGAGACCATCAACGGGAAAGCCGATACTATCGGCAGTTATGAAATCTATTTCGGCGGCTACGAGAAGCTTTTTAACGCCCCGGCGGAATATCGCAAGGTAACGGCGGAAGATATCAAACGAGTCGCTGCGACGTACTTTAAAAAATCCAATCGTACGGTTGGTATTCTTAAGAACATCGAGGAGAAGTAACCATGAGTAAAAAATATATCAAATTCCCATTCGCGTCATTCGTGGTCCTGTGGATGCTGATTTCATTTTTCGCGGGGGACGTCCTGGCGGCGTCGGCGTCAACGCCGGCCGGGCAGGCAGAAGCCACTTTCCGGCTGCCCCAGTATGAGAAATTCGTCATGAAAAACGGCCTAACTGTTTACCTGATGGAGCAGCATGAAGTGCCGTTGGTAAATATTTCCGCCGCGGTTCCGGCAGGCGCGGTAAAAGACAATGATAAATATGGCCTGGCGTTTTTAACGGCGGAAGCGCTGCTGTTCGGCGCCAAAAGCTTTACCAAAACCCAATTGGAAGAAAAACTGGATTTCCTGGGTACTACTTATTATACCAATGTAGATGGAGAAATGGCGCGGCTCACAGCCTCTTTTGCCAACAAAGATGTGGACATCATTATGCCCATATTAAAAGAAATTCTTGTTGATCCTATTTTTGATGAAAAAGAGTTTGATAAACGGAAGAAACGGTTAATGCTTGAACTGGAGCAGGAGAAAGAAATCCCTGGGCAGGTTATGGAATCCTATTTCAATAAGTTCATGTTCGGGGAGCATGGTTACGGTAATCCGGTGGGTGGCACAAAGGGAACAATATCCGCCATCAGCAATGAAGACTTAAAAAAGTTTTACCAGGCCAATTACAAGCCGGCGGAATCCGTTATCGCCGTGGTTGGGGATTTCAAAACTCCCCAGGTTAAAAAAATGATAGAGAAATGGTTTGGTGGTTGGAAAGCAAAGACCGGGGAAGGTTCCCAGGGCGCAGCGGAAAAACCGCTGCCGACTTTTGCTAAGAGTCGGGTATTGTTGGTGAACAAAGATGACGCCACTGAGACCAGGTTTCGTATTGGGACGTTGGGGATCAAGCGGAGCAATCCCGATTATGTGGCGATCCAGGTGATTAACACCATCCTGGGTGGGCGGTTTACGTCATGGTTAAATGATGAGCTTCGTGTTAATGCCGGTTTGACTTACGGCGCCAGGAGTAATTTCGCTGCTTACAAGACATCGGGGACGTTTTATGTCAGTAGTTATACCCGTACGGAGAGAACGATAGAGGCATTGGACCTGGCGGTCCAGGTGTTGGAACGGCTCCATGTGAAGGGAGTTGACGCTGAGACGCTGGTATCGGCTCAAAACTATATTAAAGGCCAATATCCGCCGGATTATGAAAGACTTGGCGACCTGGCAAACTTGTTGACGGATATGTTTATTTATGGTTTCAATGAATCCTTTATTAATGATTTCCAGGAAAATGTAGAAGGAGTGACCGTGGAAAAAGCAAAGGAAATCATTGCAAAATATTTTCCCAGGGAAAATCTCCAGTTTGTGTTGATTGGTAAAGGGTCTGAAATCCGGGACAAGGTAAAGAAATATGGTGAGGTCACCGAGAAAGAGATAAAAGCCGAAGGGTTTTAATAATCAAAAGTTTTTGGAGGTCCAGGGACCTTTTTTCAAAAAGGTCCCTGGGTTTTTAAACCGATACCAGTGAATACGGACACAATCAACTCCTCATTACGGTGATCACACTGCCGCAGATATTTTTTAATCCCTGCAATAGTTGAGGCGGAGGTCGGTTCGATATAATAGCCTTTGCCGCACATTTCCAACAGCGCCTCTTTTAATTCCTCTTCTGATACCGTGATAAAATGACCTTTTGAGTTTCTAACCGCGTCGAGAATTTGTTTTCCGCGGATAGGGGAGGCGATGGCGATGCCTTCGGCGAGAGTTTTTTCACCTTTGATTGTCGGGACTTCCTGTAGATTCTCTTTATAAGCGTGGTAAAGGGGGGCGCAATTGGCCGACTGAACACCGATTAATGCGGGGATTTTAGCGATGACCATTGCCCTTTTTAGTTCATTGAAACCATAAATAAACATATCCGTCAACAAGTTTGCCAGGTCGCC
>JAUPLE010000172.1 GCA_030837085.1 Acidobacteriota bacterium
GTCAATCGATCTTACGGTTCAACAAGGCTGCATCCTCTCCGGCGATAGGATGATGCTGGAACAGGTAATGGAAAACCTGCTCAGCAACGCCATCAAATTTTCACCTTTTGGGAAAAAAATAGAGGTAACCGTGGCAACCGTGGCAACCGTGACAACGGTGGCAGCGGTTGAAGCGAAGGAAGGAAATCCGGGAAATCCACATACCGGGGCGGGATCTATAATTAAAATTACCGTTCGAGATGAAGGCCCGGGGTTAACCGATGAAGATAAAAAACGGTTATTCGGTAAATTCCAGAGGCTCAGCGCCAAACCTACCGGCGGCGAAACATCCACGGGCCTTGGACTTTCCATTATCCAGGGCTTGGTGTCGCTCCACGGCGGAGAAATCCGCGTGGAAAGCGAACCGGGAAAGGGTTGTGTTTTTAGTATTGATCTTCCCGTTTCCCGTGAACAGGGGACTGTGTAATGGCTAAATTTGAGAAACCTGGAGAAGAAATGGGGGAATATAAAAACGGTCCCATCAAGCGCAACCCCAAAGACAATCCCCGGGAATTTGAAAAAGCGTATAAGGAGTCTATAAAAATCGTGCGGCTGGTGGAAACACTCCAGGCGCAGGGAAAACCTGTGCCCATAAAATTAATGGAAACGTATACCTTATGTAAAAAGTTTTTAGAAAAGTTTAAGTAAACTTTGGGATTAAAATGAACGTATGATTATCCGGGGGCATTTCCAATAGGCCCCGAAGGAGGAAGTCATGGTCAAGTTAAAAAAGATTTTAATTACCTCAATGGTATTTCTGTCAATATTAGTAACGTCTTTTGTAATGGCGTCTTGCAAATCCCCTACCGGGGAAAAACAGGTAAACTATGTTATCCATGTGGAAGATGAGGCTGAGGTAGAGCAGTTATTGAATGATACGTTCAGGATCGATATAAAAAAGATAGATGTGATTTTCGATTATCTACCTGGAACGTATACCGCCGAATGCAAGGCCACGCTCAGTTTTGTGATGCGCCAGGGACAGGGACAGCGCCGTCCCGTCATTCACCTGGACCCGGCGACCCGTGATAAAAATACCGTGCGGGCAATACGATTAAATAATGAACCCCTTGATGTTTTCAATGAAGCGGATGTGAAAATCCTGGATTATACAAATTCAACACAATCGGCATTGGAATTCCAGCGGGACCTGGCAGAGAATATCGAACATACCCTTGAAATAGAGTATGTGCTGCAACTCCCACAGGGATACCCCAGGTTTTCCACCGAAGTCAATGATCTTGAAGGCAGGGGAAACGAGGCATTATTTCCCACCCTCAATACTCCACAAGAAATGTCTCATCATTATTTCACTTTCAGGGTTCATGGTGATAGAGAATTCCGCTGCATCGGTTCAGGTTTGGTAGAGCGGCAAAACCCGGACCAAGAAGGCCTCCGACAGTGGACCCTGGATACCGAGCGTGATGTGGCTTCGTTTACCGTTATGTTCGTGCTCATGCCGGAGGAAGATACTGTGTTTCAAACGCGGAGGATCGGGAATGTGGACGTGAGGATAATGGCATACCAGGGCGGGGCTTCTATCGATTCGGCCTTTACTCAACTTGAAAGCTGGATACCCCAGCTTATCACCGATTTCGGACTTTTCCCCATGCCCAGGGGGTTGAGTATTTTTCTTACCAGCACAGGCGGGGGCATGGAATATTTTGGGGGTACAATCACTTCTCTCTGGGCGCTTGAACACGAGGTATTTCATATGTATTTCGCTTGCAGTACCATCAATAAAACATATCGTGATCTATGGATGGATGAAGCCATTAATAAGTGGTATTCGTACTCTGTTGACCCAGCATATCGTCCCATTGCCGACGATTACAGGTCAAATATAGTATCCGGCCGGTCCGCGGTAGCCGTGGGATTTGATCGGCGGGCTTATGAAGAGGGCGCGCAGATCATCCAATCCGCGGCGGTAAGGTTGGGAGGTAGGCAAGAAATGATCGGGTTTTTAAGTTACCTATACCGGAATTATGCCTTTGCCCCTTATACTACGATCCGGTTCCTGGATTATCTCCAGGAATATTCAGGCGTCAATATGAGGGAAGATTTCCAACGTTGGCTTTACAGCGATGAGCAGACTACCGCAGCCGGCGCCGCTTCTACACGATACGATCGAATGATTGAACAGGAAAAAGTTGATCTGACACCCCCGCGATCTTTGCTCATGAAATATGGTATCCGGCAATAAATATGAGGAGGAACCCATGAAATACACAAATAAATATCTAATTGCTTTGATAATAGTGGTTTTCCTGTTCCCTGGACTTTGTTTCCCGGGTGATACGGCCAATAAAGATAAAAAGTTCCAGGTTGAATTGTATAATGGGCTTTCAACATTAAATCCCACGGATTTGAACCTGGCCATGGAATATAACCGGGCTTCCGAATACTACAATTACGAGGGCAGGTATCGGGCTGAAGATATTCTCTTAGGCGATTTGTTCGATTTTACCTTTAACAAAGAAGGGGCATTTAAAAAACTCAAGAGCGGTGTACAGTGTGGGGGACGTATTAAGTACTTGTGGAACCGCAAATTGGCTTTTTCCCTGGAGTTTCGCTATGTAGGGAGAAGCCAGGAATCCAATGTTGCATTTCAGTATAATATCAGGGCTCTTCGACCGGACAATAACGTATTTTTTGAGTCTTCGCAAACCGTGCGAACCTATTCCCCATTCATCCTTTCGGCAAAAGCATATATTCCTTTGCTGGGGATTCACTATCGTTGGTTGGGAAATCCCTCTTATTCGTCTTTCGTGTTGGAGAGTTATATTGCCGGGGGGCCGATGTTTGGATCCTGTCGTTATAAAAGAGGTTTGGTTCATCGTCATGATGACAGCGACGGTTACTGGGATGAGAGGACGTATTCATATGACATCAAAGGAAATGGCGTCGGTTTTGCTTTGGATTGCGGTATCAGGGTACAGGTGAAACTATATAAATCTATCGGTGTTTTCCTGGAAAGTGGCTATTCGTATCAGCGGGCGGGGAATATTTCCGGGAATGGTATATATCAAGTTAAATTGGATGATCAGAATGCGCTGGGGAATACCCAGACGGTCACGTGGGAAGGCAAATGGGTGCTTGTGCCGTCGACGTTTAATGCTTCAGTGAAGTACCCGGCCTCGGAATACGGTGGTTCCCAGTATAATGATTTTAAGCTTGATATGTCCGGTTTCCAGGCCAGGATAGGGATATCCTTTACCTTTTAACCCCCCATGCTGGGGGTCCCGATTGTAGGACCGTACCATCAGGTTTAATCATAAAACAGCGTCTGGCTCGAAACCCCTAGCCACTCCATACCTTTTTTGAAAAGCGCGATAATTCATGTGGTGGGGGAATTCTTGTATGTCCCCTTTTCCTACGAAGACAATAGCAGTTTCTTTTTGTCCGTGAATGTCCGTGTCAGTCCGTGGCTCATTTTTCATTCGTGAGCTTATCTTTCGTTAAACAAGGGCAGTGAGAAATTTCTCAACCGGCATCACACGGATACCACCTTTTATAAAATCCTCAACGGGACAGTGAACAATTTGATAACAATAAGGTATCCCCAATTTTTCTTTAAAATAAATCAAATTACCGGATAGTTTCGTCTCTTTGGTTTTCACTTCGACCGCAAACCAGGGCTCCTGGTTAAGCGTCACCAAGAAGTCTACTTCTCTTCCCGTGGAATCTCTCAAATAATACAGGGAAACCTTCCAACCTTCGTAATCATACAAATAATCACAGTACTTGAGTAAATGCAGGGCTACCAGGTTTTCCAATTTCGGTCCCTCTTCCACCAACCAGGTCCAATTCCACAGGTATAACTTCTTTTCTTTCCTTACCGACGCAATCATTTTACTTTGATAAGGAGCGACCCGGAAACAATAATAAAAGGTCTCGAAAACATCGAGCCAATTGGAAACTGTCCTGAAATTTACTTGCAAATCATTGGCCAGGGAATTTATCGACAAGATTGAAGCTACTTTACCAGGTAGTAAATTCGCCAGTAGGGTTAATGAACCAATATCTTTGATACTGGTTAATTCCCGGACATCTTCCTTGAAGAGCCGTTCGACTTGTTCATTGTTCCACCGCCGCAGGAATCGCGCTTCCTGTTTGATAAACGGCTCAGGGAACCCACCATATGTCATAAGCGCGTCCAGGCCGGTTCCTTTCTCTCTAAAAGATAACTCTTGCCCGGGTTGAACCTGGGGCTTGAAATCATTTATTTCCGCATAAGTAAAGGGATGCAGCGTGTAATAATGATACCGGCCCTGCAAGGAATCCCCACCTTTCCGATAAATATTCAAACGGGCGCTGCCGGTTAATAAAAACCGGTATTTGTTTTTATATACATCGTACTCGCCTTTTATCCAACTCTTCCACTCCGGGTATTTGTGAAATTCATCCAAGAGGATTAATTCCGCGTCCGGGTTCCATTCGCCCTTAAGGGCTTTTTGCCTCTGATCTATTTTATCCCAGGTATAATAGGTTGATTTATATTTCGAGGCAACGCAATCCCTGGCTAAGGTGGTTTTGCCCACCTGCCTTGGGCCGCCGACAAAAACCATCTTGTCAGAAAGGTCTTCTTCGACCGGTCCGGATAAATATCGATTTTCCAGTTTCATGCTGTAAATTATACACTACTACAATTTACAGTCAAGTATTTTGTACCCGTATACAAAATACTTGGGGTGACTTTTGTCTTCGACGACAAGGAACCCCTTTTATAAAAGGGGTTCCGCCGGTACTGACCTCCCTAAAATTATTTATTATTTATTATATTCCTGAGCATTTGGTCCAGCCGCAGGCCGGACAAACCGGGCATTTCTCATCCTGGAGACTTAATCCACACATCGGACAGGTAACGGTATTCAAATCCTGCTTGTGGGGAGTCATTTGACTCCCATTCTTGTTCCCATTCCCCTTACTCAATAATCACCCCGGATTAAATCAAATCAAACCAGGTGTATCGTGCATCCCAGGTAAATTTTCAGTCAAATTCCCCCCCCTTTTGATCAATGCAAAGAGCTTTTTCCTCGATTCCAACAGCTTGTCGGTCAATTCTAAGA
>JAUPLE010000173.1 GCA_030837085.1 Acidobacteriota bacterium
AAAACAAAATTCTAACATGGAGTGATGATGGAACAGCACGAATATGGGATATCGGACTTGACCTGGACTTCCCTAAAGATAAGATAATAATGCAAGTTATAGCGGTTACAGGTACAGCCCGTGATCCTGAGACAGGGAAAATTTCAGTTAAAAATTCAGAAGAATGGGAAAAAATAAACAAAGAATATATGAAGTTTGCACAAAAGCATTTCGAAACATGCAAATATCGGCGGTCCAATATATGGAAAGTTCTTTACCAGGAGAAAGCACATCCAATCGATTGATTTTATTCCAGGTAAAGATACCCCAATCCGCGGAAGATGTCATCCCCGGTTATCCAAATTTTATATAAGTGATCGCCTTCTTCAAATATACCATTACTACAATACAAAACGCATGGTGTACAACATCTTATACTATGCCACGTATTGGGTTCAATTTCTAAAATGGGATTTTTTAAGCTTTTTCTCCAGGTTACGCCGTAGTCGGTGGAAGTGGCACATCCAATACCCTCGTCAATACAATTTTTCCCTCCACTGTAAAAAAAATAATATAATCCCGGCTTATTCCCCGGAACAATCGATCCATGCGTAGAAAATATACTATCCCAGTTATTATCCTCTCCATGAGTTAGTACTGGTTTTGCCATATTTTCTCCATGAAGCAAATGCCACTGGTAAAAATTCTTACCATCATCGGAGACGGACAAACTAGAAGATTGATAGATTTTATCACCATCAGCACAATCATACCATAACGCAAACCGGTAATCCGTCGGTTTCTCACTATTTTCTTTACCTGATACTGAATTGGTGGGTACTGGATTGTACATAATAGCTGAGGGGCCATAAGTCGAATTATTAAAAGCAGTAGTATTGCCATTTATCAACTTACATTTTTTATCATCCTTGATAGGTTCATCATTTATCCATATCGTACCATCCATGGATTCGGCGCTGTGTATTATTTGGGTCGAATATTTATAAGTACTTTGCCTATTCCAGTAATAAATTCTATATTTTTTTTGATCAGACAAATAGACAACCTGGACATGATCTGGATTTTTTAATCCGCTATTCGCATCCACGGGTTTATCCCAAATTTTTCCATCACTTGACTTGGTAAGCTTTATAATTAGCTTTCCTGGGCTTGAAATATCTGTATACCACATCCAATACGGCTTATCCGTGCCTGGATGAAATATTACTGATGGATATGTACCGTTTATTCTAATATTTTCAGTAGTCTTAATCCTTGGATCCATTTTATCCGAATGGAATACATCAAAATTTTTAACAGGAGGAGCGACTCTGCAATATGCCAATATATTTTCTCCTACCACAATGAATTGTGAATCGCCATATACAATTCCCAATATTTTTGCTTTTATCGATTGGGTATGCTTAAACCACCTATCTCCATCCACACTGGTAATAATTTCTCCACTTTCTGCAACTGCGACAAATAGTGAATAATCCTTCTCATATCTCACCGTTGCTATATTGCTTATTATTCCACTGGTTGCTTTTTCCCATTTTACACCATCCTGACTGGTTAAAATTGTTCCGTTATCTCCAACAGCAACAAATTTATTTCCATAAACAATGCTTCTAAGTTTCAAATTGGTTGCTGATGATCGTATCATCCATTTTAACCCATCCTCAGAGGTAAAAATCGAACCATTTTCGCCTACAGCCGCATAAATATTATTTCCATAAGCAATACTATATAACGATACCGTCGGCTTCAATCTATTTTTTTCCCAATTAGACAATTCTTTGCTTATTAAAACCAGACCATTTTGTCCAACAGAAATGTATTTATTATTCCCATAAATAACACTCTGAAGATTTTCAGATACTCCAGTAAATCGACTAATCCATTTAAAACCATCTTCACTTGTTGAAACCAAACCATTATTACCCAAGGCAATAAATACATTATTGGTGTAAATAATTCCATTAAAGGATTCTGTTCTCCCTGGTGATTGAATTTTCCATTCTTCCTCTTTGGTGTTTGTCAATATCAAACCTTTGTCACCGACTACTACAAAAGAAGAGTTTCCGTATGCGATGCCCCGCATTATTACTGGAAATTTTAACAATTGCCATCCTTTACCCCAAACGGGTGTCACATAGGCCACAATCAGAATCAAAACTAATATTTTTATTTTGTACATTTAAAACTCCTGCTCTTTTTATCCTTTTTGATTTGCTTGATTTCAATGATTTCGTCACTCGATTGCCCTCTCAAGTAAAATGTCGAGTTTTCATTTCCCCAGTTGTATTGATGATTTTTTCTCTCCTTTCCTATTATCCCTATCAATTCATTTCCTGCCAACACGCAAATGGATTCAGAGGAATAGCCCGGAGTATGGTTGAAAGTGAAGGTGAGTTCCCCGGCGTTGAGGATTTCGCTGTCATTGGCATTTACATCGCTGGTTCCAGCGGATTTATGGGTTACCAACCGGGCGCCGGTCTCATTTTGGAAAAACCGATTGATGCCAGTGTGGTCAAAGTTTGTATGGGTATTAATGACATACTCTGCGGTCAATCCCAGTCCCTGTTTTTTTTCATAACAGGGTTTGGGATCGGTGGAAGTATCTACCACCACGGCATTTTTAATTTTCTCGCATACTACCAGGTTATCGTAATTTCGGTCGCCTTTTAAAGGTATCCGAGAAAATATCATATTTCACTCCTTTTTCCGGTCGAAAAGGCACAAAGATACATAGGTTCTTCCGTGCTCATCCGACTTGTTTGTAATTATAATAAATAAAGAGTTAATAGTCAAATACTTCATTTTCCCTGAATTCACCCTCTAAATATAAGAGCCGCTAAGAACGCGAAGGAACGCGAAGAGGTTGCCCGCGAAACACGCGAAAAACACAAACAAAAAAATAGGTCCGCAATCCTTCTCTCCTACCACAATGCAATATACCAGCGGATGCCTGAAGTTTTTTGAATGAATTAATAGATTTATGGGAGAGCGCCGGGAATTAATCGCGGTCATCCGTTCTCCTGGTGGGAGATACTGACTTCTTTTAGATGATATAAAGAAATCAATCTAAAACACCCTAAACTCTTTCCCTGCTTTACACAATGCTTTCGGGGGATTACCGCTACCTTTAAGGGGTGTTGGAAAAGTTTTCCGCGGGCTTCGGAAAGTTTTCCGGGGTATCGGAAAAGTTCTCCGTGATGTTCAGGAAATTGTTCGGGGGATTGCCGAAACCTTTCGGTGTGCCCCAAAATCCTTCGGAGACATTCAAAATCCTTTCGGGAACGCCCGGGAATTATTCGGCGACATAAAAAAATCATTCGGGATCGCTCCATTTGCATTCGGGAGCGCTCAAAATTTTTTCGCAGACGCCCAAAAATCGTTCGGCGACGGCCAAAATTCCTTCGGGGTCGCACAGGAACCTTTCGGCTTCGCCCAGGTTTTTTTCGGGGCCGCCCCAATTTCCTTCGGGGTCGCCCAAAATTTTCTCCCGGTTATCAAAAAATCTTTCGGGGCCGCTTAAAATTCTTTCGCGGTCACCCGGAAATCATTCGCGACCACTTGATATTCTTTCCGGGTCTATAAAAATTCCCAGGAACCCTTCCCGCATTCTTTCGGGGTCTCCCGGAAACTCAGCGGAATGCTCACGTAACCTTTCGGTGAGTTCCGGAAATCATTCGCGGTCTTCCGATATTTTAGGGGCGTTGTATAGAAATCATCCTGATCCACCTGCCATGTGAAATTAGCCGCCAAGAACGCGAAGAGGCGCGAAGAAAATAATAATTGTAATTCTTTCCGATTTATTTTAAAATATCATCATGCGTACAAAAAAAATACTAACCATGTTTCGGCGTGCAGGAGTGGGCATACCGGTTCCTGTAAAAGCCCTGGTGATATTTACGGTATGTACGGTATGTGGGTTATTTTTTAGTGTGGGATTATGGGCTGAGACCATCGATACTTCGAAACCCTATGTAGCATCCGTGCATTCATCCGAGAATGCACTTGGGTTGGAGGATGAGATCCGTGTGACGGTTATCAATGCCGGGCAACTCCTGGATAGATCGGAC
>JAUPLE010000174.1 GCA_030837085.1 Acidobacteriota bacterium
CACTGCCATGCCCCATATCCGTCTCACGTCCCAACGAAAGGAAATTCACCGTACCCCCATCCGTGATCCACCAGCCATTGGTTACACAAACACACCCTTTTTTCATACTAAAATCAATGTGCGCTTCCACCTCCAATTGCCCACGGTCATTAAAAATACGAACCATGTCGTTGTTCACTACCCCCCGCTGGATTGCATCCTCCGGGTTCATCACCACAAACGGTTTGGGACTGAACTGGCGAATCAATTTCAAGTTGTTGAACTGCGAATGAGTGCGATTCTTCGTATTGGGAGTCATAAAGTAAAGCGGGTACTTTTTCGCTTCCGGCGACGCCCCACGCACCGATTCAACAGGCTCTGTATAAACCGGTAAAGGGTCCAACCCCCAACGCGCCCTGGCCTCCTCGGAATAAAGCTCAATTTTACCCGAAGGAGTTCGGAATATAAAATCGGAAAACGCAACTTCCTGCATTCCCGGCGCTAAAATGGGGCCTTCCCGCAGCCGCTGCAAAGATAACCCGGGAAAAGGTTCCAATTTCTTTTCTAAAAACGCCTCGATTTCGCAGTCCGAAGGCCCGGGTAATTTCTCAGCAATCGCTTCGCTGGAGAACCCGAATCGAAGCGCCAACAGCCGGTAGATTTCCGATTCGGGTTTCACTTCGCCCGGCGGCTCGATGACCTTTTGTTTCAATTGAATATAAGGGTGCCAGTAAGCGCCGATCACATCCGACTGCTCGAACATGGTCTTGGCCGGAAGAACAATATCCGCTTCCCTGGCAGTATCGGTGAAAAATTCCTCCACTACTACCCGGAAATCCAACGAACGAAACGCTTTTAATACCGTATGAGTTTCCGGGTTCTGGGTTACCGGGTTGCCCCGTTCTACCCAGATCATTTTCAGCGGAGGGTCTTTTTGATTTAACATATCCTGCCCCAACCGCGCCACGGAAATGGAAACACGTGCAACGCCGTCCGGTTTTTTCGGCGGGTAAAAAGCAAAAGGGTCGCCGACTTTGCTGAAAATACTGCTCTGGAGATTGGCGTACCACCACCCGCCGCCCGGGATGCCGATATTACCCGTGATAACCATAAGCGCCAACATCGCCCTCATGGCCTGGCCGCTGTTGGTGTAGCGCTGCATACCGAAACCGGGACAAAGGCATACTGGTTTCCCGGTTGCGATTTCATCCGCCAGGCGCTGGATGTAATGAACCGGTACATCGGTTATTTCTGAAGCTTTTTCCGGGGTAAAGTTCAATACTAATTGTTTATATCCAGGGAACCCCAGCGCATATTTTTCTATGAAATCATTATCCGTACGGTTCTCTTTGACCAGGACGTGGCCGATGGCTAAAGCCAGGGCGCCGTCCGTGCCTGGTCGCGGTTGAATTAGCAATTCCGCCCGGTCTGCCGACAGGGTACGACGGGGGTCGATGACAATCAGTTTTGCCCCTTTTTCAACCGCTCGATCAATGGAACGCATCTGCTGGATATTAGTCTCCGCCGGGTTCTTGCCCCAGAGAATAATCGTTTTGGCGTTTTCAATATCCCAGGGTACGTTGTGCTTGTTCTCGCCCAGGGTCAGGCGCGTGGCTTCAAGGCCGGCCGGCCAACAAAGGTCGCCGTAGGTAGCGGTATAACCGCCGTAAAGCCTCCAGAAGTTTGAACCCACTACGTTTAACAATCCCTTGGTCCCGCTGCCGGCGTAAAATAACACGCTCTGCGGTCCAAAGTACTCTTTCAAATAAAGTAATTTTTCCGTGATCAAATCCAGCGCTTGGTCCCAGGAAATTCGCTCAAATTCCACTGAATCCTTTTTTCGTTTCATTGGGAAAAGGATGCGGTCTTGCGAGTGGGTGCGTTCCACGTAGCTCAGCCCCCTTAGGCAGGGGCCTTTGGGCGCGGCTTTATTGTCCGGGTTGGCTTCAATGCGGCGGATACGGTTGTCCTCCACGTATACTTTCAGGCTGCAAGTGCTGTAACAGTTTCGTGGGCATGCGGTGGTATAAATCTTCATATTTAAATTTTACCATAAAAAACGAATGTTTGGAAACAAACATTTTTTACTTTACACATGAGGCATTAAGCTTTATAATTAGGGTGGAGAAATTGCATGAGATTAATCGGTAAATTCGATGATGAAGAGCTTGCTCGTACGTTCAGTAAACACCTGTCCCAATTGAAAATTGATAATCAAATCGCTATCGAACCCGACGGGACCTTCGAGTTATGGGTCATCTGGGAAGATGAAGTAAAACGCGCCGAACAATTATTGTCCCAATTCCAGGTTCCCCACGATGAAACCACCCCCCGGGATGTTCCCAAAGAAATCCAGGAATTACATGAACATAAAGAAGAAAAGAAAGAGAAAAAACAGGCACAAAAAACCTACACCTCGACGGAAAGATTAATCGGTAATTTAACCCTATTTCTTATCATCATTTCAGTGATGGTGGGCCTCTTTTCCGGTTTGGGGCATAACATTACATTTCTGCAGAAATTTTTCATAACCGATATTATCGGTGATGGAGGATTTATCCAATGGCATCGAGGGCTCCCGGAAGTTACCGCTGGAGAATTCTGGAGGCTCATTACACCCATTTTTGTCCATTTCGGCTTTGCCCATTTACTTTTTAACATGCTCTGGCTCTACACCCTGGGAAATATGGTAGAAGTGCGGCAGGGTAGTTGGTTTTTGGGAATATTTATCGCGATTGTGGCCATTGTCAGTAACCTGGCCCAGTATCTCGTTTCCAGTCCCTATTTCGGCGGAATGTCCGGTGTGGTATACGGCCTGTTGGGCTATTGCTGGATGAAAGGCAAATACGATCCCGGCTCTAAAATCTACTTGCACAGGGTAACGATTTATATGATGATCGTGTGGTATTTCCTGTGTCTGACTGGGTTGTTAGGCCGTATGGCCAATGCCGCTCACACTGCCGGGTTGGTAATCGGCGTCCTCTGGGGGTATCTTGCTTCAATAAGTCGAACCGAACCGGCAAAAAAAACTGCGGGCTAAATTCGTTTAAACATTGGCGTTTCGGCGTTTTGAAAAATAAATAATATCGGTGTGTTTGGTATAGCCCGATTTTTGAAAAAAGGACATTGAAACTTCGTTATAATCTTCGATCAGGCAGGCAATGATTTCAATCCCACGGTCATAAAGGGCTTTTTCCGCTTCTTCCAGAAGGCGCTGCGCGATTCCCAGGCCCCGGAGTTCCTTTGTCACTGCCAGGCGGTTGACCCATCCCTTGCGGCCGTCATGGGTTGCCAGCACTGTCCCGATAACCGTGTCCCCTTTCACTGCCACCAGGAATGTTGCTATCCCTTGCGAGAGTTCTTTTAGTATCTTCTCACGGCTGTCTCTTCCGTGGGGTTTATAAGGAAGCCCCGATTCCTTCCACAAGGTCATTACCATATCATAATCATCGGCCCGAAACTTTCTTATTTCCACATTTTCACCATTCATAGCGAACTCCTTCTTTGTAAAAGGACATTATAATCCCTCCTGCCCCTTATTTTCAACCCCCATGCTGGGGGTCCCTTTTGTAGGACAGTTGGACAGATTTCATTTAGAAACTTTTCCGGCTCCTTATGCGGTATACAGGTCCCCATTCCGGGATTGACAATTCGGTTTGATTGATATATATTAAGGATATGAAAATGGGACACACACGTTTTTCACAGACCGAGGCAGGCAATGAAATCATTTAGAATAATTCCCATATTAATGGCGGTTATCTTTTTTTCCCTGGCTATCACGAGCCAGGATAGCCAGGATAACAGGGTGCTAAAATCTCAAAAACCTCAAGAACCGATTATTGAGAATAGGACTGTTACCAATATCCAATTCCCTGTCCGGGTTTTTCTTGACGGCCAGCCCATAGGGGGACTGGAAAAAATGGATTTCACCCTTTATGTGGATGACAAAGAAACCCCAATAAACGGTTTTTATGAAGCCAGGAAAAAATTAAATCCTCCCCCGGATCGCTCCACCGGCCAGGGCTCTGAAGAAAGTTCATCCCTGCGGCTGTTCGTTATTATATTCAATATCAGCGACTACAACCTTAACCTGGAAAAGGACATTGAGGCTATTTTCCGGGATATATTGCGGCTCGATGACCGGTTCATGGTTATATCCAACAATTATTTTCTACCCGAAACAACCCTTAAAGACCCGGAACTAGAAAAAAAAATACTAATTAAGACCCTGCGCAAGGAATCCGAGAATCTCAGGATGAGCATCCTGGAGGTAGAAGCCGAATTAAAAGTCCAGGCCAATAATTTCATTTCCCGGTTGTCCGACCCTGCCGAACGACGGCAGCCGGATTTTCCCTATGAAGCTTTCCGGGAATTTTTTACTAATTATATCCTTACCTTTGAGCAGTTCAAGAAAGGCTATCTGGATATGGCTAGAGAGCAGTATATAAAAGTTGCTGAATATTTGAAAAGCCAGGCTGCTGAAAAGTGGGTATTGAATTTCTTCCAGGTGGGGCTATTTCCACGATTCAAAATGCACGGCCAAATCCAGGGCGCGTTGGATCTCTACACCGAAAGCCTCCAGGTCCAGGAGCAGCGATCCCCGGACCCCCGGATGAGAGCATTGATCATGGAATTGTTGCCTAAACTGGATGATGTGGATAAATGGATGGTAGACAACATCAGCCGGTTATTCGTCGATTCCGGCGCCACGATCCACACCCTCTTAAAGAAACCTATTAATACAAGCTTTTTGGATTACTATGATTACCAACCCATCTCCACTGATTCGGAGAGTATCCTCCGGGAAATTGCCCGGCTGACCGGCGGAAGCCTGGTTTATGGCAAAAACGCCGCTGATTTTCTGGCTGATATATCTGCCAAAGAAGATATCTACTATATGTTGACTTATGAGCCGGAGAACAGTGAAGACAGGGATTTCTCCCTCCGGGTGACGATTAATTCCGATAAAAACTACAGGCTGGTCTATGATAGCAAGAAAAAACCTCAACTGTTCAAAAAAATAATGGATAAAATAAAAGAGCAGAACCCCCAGGTTAAAATCGGAACCATTACCCGGGTCCACGACGCCTTGTTTGTAAAAGTCTCCCGGATAAAAACAATCCCGATCGGTAACCGGGATGACACCAGGATTGGAAGAATTGAAGCAAAAGTGATGATCGTGGACAGCGATTCAAATGTCATCTGGGAATCCAGGAAATTTTATAAATGCAAGGAAAGTGAAAGTATGTTCCAAACCGGTATCCCTCCGCTAAAAAAGGGGAACTACAATATACTGGTGGAAGTAAAGGACCTCCTGAGTTGGAACACCGACACCGCCGGCGAAAATATTATGGTCGAGAATTAATGGTTATCTTCTCAAAAACTTCCAGGGCCACGGATTGGGGAGATACTTGTTTGCCATCTTTAGATTTAATCTTAGCTCCCTCCATCGTGGCGGGGGAGACCAGGTGAAAACCAATGCTCTCGTACCTGGCGGCAAAGGATTCCGTCATCAACTGCAGCGCATTTTTGGCAGCCGCATAGGTTAAAATTTTCTTATAAGACTTGACAAGTCCCACGTCCTCGAAACCGATATTAACCACTGCCTGCACCTGGGTATACTTAATGAAGAAGTTCGTGATTTCAAAGGCAGTAATGACATTATGGTGAAAATCGAAATAAAAATCCTCGGCGGTTAAGTCTGCGATGTCTTTATACGTAATTGGGCCGTAATTGTTAACGAGAAAGCCGCAGCGCTTAAATCTCAAACTGTTTTCTACCAGGAAATCCCGTATGCCGGTAAGGGTAGAGAAATCCGCCTGGACCCAATCGCAATTTTTTTGATAATGAGGCTCATCTTGATGGTATTGGGCAAACACGTGATAGCCATTGGCTGAAAACTGTTTCACCAGTGCTTTCCCCAGTAATCCTGAAGCGCCGGTTATTAAAATTTGTTTGTCCATTAAAAAATAATTTTCAGCCCTGTACTGAGGGTAAAGCCCTTAAGGTTAAGTACGGCCGATCGCGACGCGGCCACGGTTTTATTGGGTGTCTTTATGAAAAAGCCGTATTCCCCGGTAGCTTCGTTTGCCTGGTAGTAAAAACTTCCCTCTAAAGGCGCCCCCGATGTTCGATAATCCTTGCCAACCATTTCTTTGAAGGAAACCAGCCGATACCCGGCATCCACAAAGACGTCCAGGAACTTAAAGATATTAAGGTCCACGGATACTCCCCCGTGAAAGCCCAGGTTATTTTTCCTGCTTTTCAACAAAACCGTGTCGGCGAGTTTTTCTTTATAAGTGGCCAGGTAGACGCCTTCGCCAAGGGTTAGAGATGCTTTGAAAAAAGACCCGTTCACCAGCTTATAGCGGATAAACAAAAAAATCGGTACCGCTGAGAAAGAGTGGCGTGTGAAGACATTTGTTCCTGCGCCGGCGTCAGGCAGTGAACTAATATCCAGGTAACGCTCGGTATACCCGGCGCTGATGCCCACAGAATGTTTTTTCGTTTCCAACCCGATTTCGCCGCCATAGCCCCGGAAATAGGAGCGGGCAGTGTCGGTTGGATCGTTTTTATCCACGAAATCGCCAAAGTCGCCGGCAGAAGAGAACACAGCAGTGCCACTGAATTTGACGTAAAACCGGGGTTTTTGCGTTTGCGCTGCAAAACTTTCCATACTTAGCGCTGCCAGCAGCGCCAATAACAACACATAAGAAAATTTTTTTCCCATCGTCTTGTTTACCTCTATCCTTTTAGCCATTTCAATTAACAATGCAAGAGGACCCCCCTCGGGGTGTCCTCTTTGTTTGCATTGCTAATTTTACATTTTGTATTGAAAATCCTTTTAATTGTTACTCATCCAGCATATGGATTACCAGGCCGTCTTCCAGTTTAGGTTCAAACCAGGTAGATTTTGGGGGCATGACATTGCCCGAATCCGCTACTTTGAACAACTGTTGGATCGTGGTGGGGAAGAAGGAGATAGCCACTTTAAATTCTCCGCTGTCAACCAACCGTTCCAATTCCCCAGTACCCCGGATACCGCCCACAAAATCAATGCGTTTATCTTTGCGGGGGTTTTTAATACCCAGGACCGGGTCCAGCAGATTGTTTTGCATAATGGAAACATCCAGGCACGCTACTGAATCATTTTTATCATAGCTCCCTTGTTTGGCGGTCAGCTTGTACCATTGACCTTCGACATACAAACAGAATTCACCGCTTTCTTGCGGCGCCTTTTCTTTTGTAGGTTCACAAGCAAATTTCTCCGCGATTTTAGCGAAGAATTCCTCTTTGCTTAACCCATTCAGGTCTTTAACCACACGGTTGTACGGTAGGATTTTCATCTGGTTGTCCGGGAAAATCACCGCCAGGAAAAAGTTATATTCCTCGTTGCCTGTGTGGTTTGGGTTGGCCTGCTGCCGTTTGATTTTGACATTGGTAGCGGCAGCGGAACGGTGATGACCGTCGGCGACGTAAAGAACAGCGACCCCGGCAAAGGCAGCTTTCAGGTCGGCGATCAACTGTTCGTCGTCCAGCACATAAAAAATATGACGAACGCCGTTGGTTTTGGTAAAATCGTATTCCGGTTCTTTTTGCATGCCCTTTTGAAAGAGGGCATCGATGCGGTCGTTGTGCTTGAAAGTCAGGAACACCGGCCCCGTATGGGCGGCGAGGGTTTCAATATGCCGCATGCGGTCTTTTTCTTTATCTTCGCGGGTGTATTCGTGTTTTTTGATAACATCGTCCTGGTAGTCCTGGCATGAAGCCCCGGCCGCCAGTCCGACTTGCACATGGTTTTCCCAGACCTGTTTATACAGGTAAAAATGTTTTTCACTGTCCTGGACCATGAGCTTATCGGCAATGAATTTTGAAAAATTCTCCCTGGCTTTATTATAAACCTCGTCAGAGTAGAGGTCCACGCCGTCGGGGAGATCAACTTCCGCTTTACTGACGCGTAAAAAAGAATAAGGGTTATCAGCCGTTAATTTTTTCGCTTCCGCGGAATTCAACACATCGTATGGGGGTGACGCTAACTTACTCACAATATCTTTTGTCGGTCTCAATCCTTTAAAAGGCTCGATTCTTGCCATATATTTTCCTCCTAAAATCCTAAAGATACTTCTCTTAATAACCTATTATAGAAAAAACGCGGTTGATGTCAATGACTTTTGCCAAAAAAAAGTTCTCTTCTTAAAGTAGCCGCTATAAAAATTTACTTGTAATATAGAGTGGATTCCATTAAAATAGGGCCATGAATCAAGAAAGAAAATTTCACCCACGGTTTTTTCATGTCGGCCATAATGGGAAGTTAAAAGCCCTGGAATCCATCGATGCCGCCCTTGCGGTTTTAAATGGGGCCGGCGCCGGTTATGTCTGGTTCGATTTCCTGGACCCCCTCCGGGAGGACCTGGAGCCCTTGATACACCCCTTATGCCTCCATCCCCTGGCCATTGAGGACTGCATCGATGAAGAGCAGGTTCCCAAGATCGATGATTTCCCTACCAACACATTTATCCTTTTCAACAGTTATGATTATATCGATAATACGTTGGTTATCGATGAGATCAATTTTTTCCTGGGCAAGAATTTCCTGGTATCGGTTCATCACTGCCATACCGGGATAAAAGATTTTTTCGAGAAATTAGATGAGGCCGTGGCCCGCGATCTAGTGAATTTGCGCAGAGGCCCTGATTTCCTGCTGCATGTGATCCTCGACTATGTAGTAGACCGGAAATTCAAAGCCATTGAAGCCATACAGGAAGAAATCGACGGCGCGGAAGAGATTATCCTGCAATCGCCTTCTTCCTTCAAGCCCGAATCCGTGCTGCGTCTACGCAAGAGCTTGCTGTCGCTGCGTAAAAGCTTGTTCCACGAGCGGGAGGTCATGGTGCGTGTTTGCCGGCGCGATTCCCCTTTTATAACGGAAAAGTCCATTTACCATTACCGTGATATTTACGATCACCTGGCCAAGTTTTTCGAGGCCATCGAAATATACCGGGAAATGATTACCAGTTTGATGGAGATGTACCTATCCATGCTCAACAACCGGATGACCAGGGTGGCCAACCGCACCAACCAGGTCGTCCGGCGCTTGACGTTGATTAATACCATTTTCATGCCGTTGACCTTGTTGGCCGGGATAGGAGGGATGTCCGAATGGAGTATGATGACCGGCCCTGAAAACTGGAGTATTGCTTACCCGCTTTTCCTGGTTTTAATGTTGGTGCTTGGGGTGGTCAATTACTTTGCGCTAAAAGTATTTGAAGCCAAAGATCGGCGCGAGGCCGACTCCGAGCTGGAAGAGTGATTTAAAACTTCACCGCTGTGTTCAATTGACTTTTCGTGGAACTTCGCGTAAAATACTCAGTCGATTGAGTAAAAATACTCAGTCCATTGAGTAAATTGGCAGGAGTACTGTGAAAGATGTATAAGAGGCCGCTTTTCAATGACGTAATTAACAGACTTCAAGAGCCGAGGAAGTTCATCCAGGTCCTTGCCGGACCACGACAATGTGGGAAAACAACCCTTATCCTCCAGGCGCTTGAAACCGTGGACACCCCTTCGCACTATGCTTCCGCGGACGCTGTCCCCGGTAGAAACGGCAACTGGATCGAACAACAGTGGGAAGTGGCGCGGTTGAAATTAAAACAATCCGCCCCCGCTAAGGCATTTATCCTGGTTCTTGATGAAATACAAAAAATAAAAGACTGGGCCGAAATTGTTAAAAAACTCTGGGACGAGGACACTCGGGGTAATATCGCAATAAAAACCGTCCTGTTGGGATCGTCTCCCCTGCTATTACAAAAAGGACTACAGGAAAGCCTCGGGGGTAGATTTGAACTCATCCGGCTCTCCCAGTCCAATTGAGGATTTCCTGCAAATCGGTATAGAGGAACTTTTCAGTTGATTCCCGGCTTACAAATCGGAAAATTAACTCCCGGACCGCCCATTTCCCTATAGTTTCTTCACCTCGTCATCCGTACCAACAGCCAACTTCAGGGCATAATCGAGAGAACTTTCCATCTTTTTGGGGATTTTACCCATTTTTTTAAGGATTCTCGTTTTGTCGATGGTGCGAATCTGTAAGGTGTTAATCAAACTTTCCATCCAATTCATCGAAATCGTTGGCAAAAGCAGTATTTTCTTCCTGGCTGGCCAGGATTCCTGCCAGGAGGTTATCCCTTAACGATTTTTTTTTCCGCTCCATAATCAGCCGATGGCGCTCGGCGTCAACATCCATTTCTATCACGTCTTCAACATGTAAATTCATCATATCCGCAACATTCCTGGGGAAAATGATGCCGACTGAATTGCCGATACTTCGTACTTTTACTTCCATGTTGAACCTCCTGGAAATAGTTTAACGTAAGTTAAACTATTTGTCAACAATAATCCGGGTTCCTTACAAGAATGCCTTTCGCTCTGTCGCATTTTTTTTCCTCGACATTTAAACATAAAAAGATCAGGAATCTATTGGTGGGGAAAAATGGATTTCCAATTGAGGATTTCCTGCAAATCGGTATAGAGGAACTTTTCAGTTGATTGCCTGCTTTATTTATCTCTCATTGAGTAAAATCACTCAGGCGATTGAGTAAATCGGCAGGAGTACTGTGAAAGATGTATAAGAGGCCGCTTTTTAGAACAGAGCCGGGAGGTTTACCTAATGAACTCCATCAGGCTCATATACTGTGTTATTTAGTGTATTGAATTAATTCTGTGTTGTCTTCGTATCTGTAGGAGCTGGAGTTTCATCCGGTTCAGGTTTATCGGAACCATTCTCGGAAGGTTTCTCATAGCCCGGAGAGTAGGATTTAATACCAACCAATTCCTGGTATTCGGGATTCTCGTCATCGCCGTAAGCAATCTTGCAGATATCCTTGAAATCACTCCATTCTTTATAGAATTTCCTGAAGAGATTATCCCGGTCCCTGGTAGCTACCTGGGTGAGCCCCTTTGCGGTTTCATATTTCTTGTGTAAGTCGTTAAGGATATTCAGCGCATTCAACCTTTCCTGGAATGTCTCCGCGGTTTCGTTGTATTGGAACAAGCGGGTTAGCAGTACATTATCATCTTGTAAGTGATTATAGAGCTTTCGCGCTTGTTCATAAAAGCCTTCATAATTTTTTTTGAGAGGCTCGTCAAGCCCCAGGAGCTTATCATATTTTTCATATTCGGTTTCAAGTATGACATTCCTTACCAGCAGACGGACATTTTTGCACTGTTTTCTTTCCACGGTGAATTGGCTTGCGAAGTTTTTATAGGCGATTGCTTGCTGGCTCCGGACTGTTTGTTGTTCCAGGTATTTGTTGTCCATCTGGGTATTGGATTCGATTAATGAATCCATGCGAAGGACATCATACCCATGATTCTTGATTTTATCCTGTATTTCCTGACGATCCCTGGCATTTTCATAGCTCCATCTTGAAAGCGTAACCAGGTGAGTAATTGTTTTGACTGAAATCGGCATATTTGTTCTCCTAATTAATAGATTTTAGTTTTAAAACTGCGCTGTTGTAGAAGTTATTTTTTCTGAAAATGGAAAAAATAGCGGCAGCAAGTATGATTTTTATGGTGGCAGGCTTCACTTTTTTACAGCCGGTGTTGGCTTTTGTGGTAACAGTCCCAGCTTTTCCACAGTCAATGTCGGCTTTGTCGCCGCCGGTCCCAGCTTTTGCGGTGGCGGTCCCAGCTTTTCCACAGTTGCCCCAAACTTTTCCACAGTCAATGTCGGCTTTGTCGGTGTCGGTCTCAGCTTTTGCGGTGGCGGTGCCAGCTTTTCCACAGTCAATGCCGGCTTTGTCGCTGCCGGTCCCAGCTTTTGTGGTGACGACTCCAGCTTTTCCACAGTCGGCCTCAGCTTTTATGGTGGCGGTCCCAGTTTTTGTGGTGACGACTCCAGCTTTTCCACATTCACATCTTATTTTGCCACTATCGGTTCCAGCTTTCTCATGGATGGTTCTAGTATTTCTACAGTCGATTAAAGAATTTGTGGCGGAAGTATTTATTTTCATGGCGCAGGTCTCCATTTCATCAGTATGGAGCCTTACTTTTAAGGTGACAGGGGTTGCTTTTGTGGGTATCATGCCGGCGCAGCAAGATAATTGTTCACGTTTGCCGGTCACCTTTCCGGTTTCTCCCTGATATCGTTGGCTATTTCCAGTGCCCAACCCTGGATTTAAGGGACCGACTTTTCCTGAGAACAACAACGGTCCGCCAACCTGATAACCAAAAATGCATTTAATAGACCTCGTTTCAACTCCAATCCAAGGCCCGTTTAAATAATTAATTCCATATTTTATTAACATATATTCACCAATCGAGAATTGAATATAACA